>JAVBOD010000047.1:0-9762 GCA_031551045.1 Bacteroidales bacterium | reverse complement strand
TGCACAGAAATACGGCATCAGGGCTTATCCTACATTTTTAGTGTTGGATGGAGATGGGAAAGAAGTTTCCCGCATAGTAGGCGGCGGCGAGGTAAACGACTTTATAGAAAGAGTGAAAAATTCGTTGGACCCGGCTAAATCTCCCGCTGCCTTAAAAGCAGCCTACGAAAAAAATAAAACATTGAATACGGCCTTGCCTTATATAGAAAGTTTGTCGGCTGCCTATAAACAAGATGAGATAGAAATTTTTATAAACACGGAATTTAATTCTTTTAGCGAGCGCGATAAATACTCCGAAAAGCTTTGGAGATACCTTCCGCAAAACATGTCATCCGCAAACTCACCAGTGCTGCCTTTCGTGCTAGAACATAAAGCATCTTACGACCAAATGATAGGACATGAGAAGGTAAACAATGCGCTGATTAGCGCTTACAAAAGCAATTTGGCAAATTATCTTTCCGGGAAAAATAAACTCCCCACCGAACAGTTAGATAAATGTACAACTTCTCTTTCATTGCTGGTAAATGACGACCCCGTGGCAAACTATTATATTCTTTTGGCCAACCATTACGCCAAAGGCGAGATGGATAAAATTACCGGCCTTTTCCATCCGGGAGCCTTTAGCTATAGCTGCACAGAAATGCAAAAAAGCCAGATAGAAAGAGCTTTCACTTCGATTAAAGAAATGCCGAAGGAAAAAGTGAAAGAATACTACGAAGCAAAAGCCAAGATGTATAAATCAATGGCCGAATCGTTCGAAAAACAAGCGGAGAAAGCCGTAGAATAAATTGATTATAGTCCGTCGTATCCGTCGTCCGATTAAAAATGAGGAAAGGTGATTATGGGTTAGAACTTTTCCTTACCGAATGAGTATTTTTGGGGTGCAAAATTTTCGGTTAATGCACATAATTAGGAATTGGACGACGGAGTAAGCAACTGCTAAATTTTAGCAGTTGCTTTTTGTTGTGTCGAAAGTAATCCGCAAGCCGCTAAAATATCCATGCCCCGTGAAGCACGCACAGTGGTTATAATTCCTTTTTCGTTCAGCGTATTTTTGAAAAATTCAATCGCTTGTTCGCTCGAAGGGCGCAACGGACTGTCGGGTATCGGATGAAAACGAATGAGGTTCACTCGGCATTCCAACCCTCGCAGTAATTGCGCTAAAGCGGCGGCATGCCGCGGCGTGTCGTTCCATCCGGCAAACATAATGTATTCGAAACTCACGCGGCGCTGCCCCGTAAAATCATATTGTTTGATAAGCGTTATTGTATCGTGCAGCGGATACGCTTTTTGCATCGGCATAAGTTCGGCGCGCTCATGGTCGAACGGATTGTGCAAACTCACGGCTAAATGACATTGACTTTCGTCTAGAAATCGCTTTAAAGCAGGCAGTACGCCAATGGTAGAAACGGTGATGCGGCGCGGGCTCCATGCCCAACCCCATTCGGACGTGAGTATTTCAAGGCTTTTCAAAACTTCGTCGAGATTATCCAACGGCTCACCCATGCCCATATACACAGCATTTGTCAAGCGGTCGCATTCCGTTACATTATGAAATTGGCTGATGATTTCGCCCGCCGAAAGATGCTGCTGGAATCCTTGCCGCGCCGTCATGCAAAAGCGGCAACCCATGCGGCAACCCGCTTGCGACGACACGCAAAGCGTAGCGCGGTCGTCCTCGGGAATCATCACCGACTCGATAGAACAACCGTTAACCGTCGGAAACAAATATTTCCGCGTACCGTCTTTCGATTGTTGTACCGTCTGCGGAACAAAACCGCCGACCATAAAATGCCCGTCCAGTAATGCTTGTGCGTTTTTCGAAATATTCCGCATTTGCGAAAGTTCCGTCACATGCTTTTTGTAAAGCCAGTCGGCTATTTGCTTTGCCACAAAAGCCGGCAAGCCCAGCTCTTTCACAACGGCTGTCAATTCCGGCAGCGTTTTCCCTAAAAGCCATGGCTTTGATGATGCTGGCTCAACCGGAGGATGTTCTTTCTTTAAGCCCATCATTTATTAAATTGAATAACGATAATCTACTATTGATATTATTTTTTACAGTTCTTTCATCATTCTCTGCAAAGCGAAGAATCTACGGTAAATACAATAATCCGTTGGATAGATTCTTTGCTTCGCTCAGGACGACAAAAATGAAGTTCCTGTTTAAACTGCAAAGGTAAAAAAAGAAAAGTTTATCTTTGCATCATGAAAATAGCCATACTGAATTTGATGACGGAAAAACCGCCTTACGAGGCACAGTTGCTGGAAGCGCTTTCCAACAGCGGGAAAACGGTGGAAATTACATGGCTTTACACGGAAACTCATATTCCACAGAACACGCCTATCGAATATCTTAAAGAAAAATACACCACGTTCTCGGCAGTGAAAACCCGGCATTTCGACGGGCTGATTATCACAGGAGCGCCGCTCGAACTGATCGATTTTGAAGCGGTAACTTATTGGAATGAATTGGTGAATATCATGCGTTGGGCCGACAAGAATATTCGTTCGACCCTGTATATTTGCTGGGGAGCGCAAGCCGGATTATACTATCATTACGGGATTCCGAAATATGAGTTAGATAAAAAAATATTCGGCATCTTCGAACATACGCTCTGCGAACCAAATGCTCCGCTGGTACGTGATTTCGATGGTACATTTTTTGCTCCACATTCCCGTTATACGTGTAATCGCATGGAAGATATTGCCAAACATCCCGAATTACAAGTATTGGCGGCATCCGGGCAAGCGGGCGTTTATTTGTTAGCCGGCAAAGACGGGCGGCATGTGTTTACGATTGGCCATTCGGAATACGATACGGAACGCTTGAAATTCGAATATTTCAGGGATTTGTCAAAAGGCTTGCAAACAGCGCTTCCGCCGAATTATTTCCCGGATAACGACCCTACACTCCCGCCCTACAACCTATGGGAGAAGCATGGAAAATTGTTATTCTCTAATTGGCTCAACTATTATGCAGCGGGCGAAGCAGATACATTGAAAATTAATAAAAGCTAAAAAATGATAAAAGAAAAAATGAAAGAGATTAAAAGAATCGGAGTATTGACTTCCGGAGGCGATGCTCCCGGCATGAACGCGGCAATCCGGGCAGTTGTACGCACAGCTGTTTACAACCGTGTGGAAGTGGCCGGCATCATGCGTGGATTTTCCGGCTTAATAAATAAACAAATGATGCCGATGTTAAGCCATTCCGTTTCTAAAATCATTTCGCTGGGAGGAACCATGCTGAAGTCGTCGCGTTGCCCCGAGTTCAAAGACGCTGCGATGCGTAAAATAGCCTACGAAAATCTACGGGAAGCCGGCGTCGATGCCCTGATTGTAATCGGTGGCGACGGTTCGTTCCGTGGCGCCAACGCTCTCTATCAAGAAACCGGCCTGCCTATTATCGGGATTCCAGGAACGATTGACAATGATATTGTCGGCAGCGATTTCACCATTGGGTTCGACACAGCCATCAACACTGCCGTGCAAGCGATTGACAAAATCCGCGACACGGCCGACTCGCACAATATTCTGTTTTTTGTGGAAGTAATGGGGCGCGATGTAGGATTTATCGGGCTTAATACGTCTATTGCCGTAGGGGCGGAATCGGTGCTGCTTCCTGAAATAAAATCGGACATTCAAGGCCTTTGCGATTATATCGATTACGAACGCCGTAAAAATAAAACATCGGGCATTATCGTTGTTTCCGAAGGAAATAGCGCAGGGAATGCACATCAAGTAGCCAAACAGGTAAACGCCATGTTGCCGAATTATGAAACCCGCGTAACGACGTTGGGGCATATTCAGCGCGGCGGCTCGCCTACTTGTAACGACCGTGTGTTGGCCAGTGTATTGGGACACGCTTCCGTAACGGCCCTGCTGCGCGGCGTTACCAATGTGATGGTAGGACAAGTGAACGGGAAAGTAGTATACACTCCGTTGGAAGAGGCCACTGCACAGCATCCCGAAATCAACCAGTCGCTGTACAATATTTTGAAGATTTTATCGTCTTAGGGTTTGCGCCGAAACATTGGGCTTCATTTTAGCCCGTTCTATAATATCATATCCCGAATAATAACAGATATAGCCCCATAGCATTACCGCAAAATACTCCCGGACTTCTTCCTGCGCCAGCGCTTCTTCCGGGGCTGTCCGTAAATATTCAAAACACATAGACGGGTAGAATCCGCCGGTGGCTTTATAAATAGTATATAAGTCTCTTGCATAAACCGAAGACGTTACCGTACTCCTGTCCAATACAAAATTAGGCACATATTCTGTTCGCCCCTCGGAACATAAAGGATCCGGGTTGCAACGGAAAGGGCCTCTATGGTCAGGTGTATATAAGGTATGGTCGAAATAATAATAACGATAGACTTCCGGAAGAAATAAGACTTTATTAATTTGCGCTACCCTTGCCGTGTCAACTCTTTCCAGGGAGCAAGGAGTAATCGTGGCCGTCTTTCTGTCCCATATGTGATTAATAAAACTGAGAATATAATTTTGACTTCCCGGAAATTTTTGAGCTAAACTTTGCTCGAAAACCATTCTTATTTCTCGAAGCAAATTCTCTTGAGTTACAATCGCTTTCGAGGGATTTACTTGTGCAATGCTTGACAAATAAGAAGGCGAAAATAACAAAAAGAAAATACAGAAAAATCGTTTCATAATCCGACAAACTAAAATGTGAGAGTTTAAAATAGTTTCGTACAAAACTACAGTGTAAAAAGGTCGAAAATCCGGCACTTTTCTTTTTTTATTAAAAAGTTACAAACAAATTTATTGGCAAAAAATATATTTCTACCTAAAAATCAATGATATATGTATTTTTGAAACGATAAATACATAGCGGAAAAGAGGTTGGTAAAATCACGCAAAAGCATTGCCCGGCAAGAACGGACGCGGATATATGCCTCGTTATTTGAAGTCAAACAAAATCTGCTTTTGACATCCTGAACGCAGCGAAGAATGCCAAAAGCGGCTTGAGAGAAGGTTTTAACTAATCACATAATGCAGGTTTTCTTCTTCCATAAATTGAAGAAAAGCCGGATTGAGCGCAATACGAAAAGGCCGCGAGAATAATTCCACCGCCATATTTTCTTCCGTGTCCACAATTTTCACACACAAGTCCACCTTGCCTCTATTGTCTTTTGCCTGCGCCGCTAAAGTATCTGTAAAAGAATTGTTGATTTCATTTATCGGCAACGTAATTTGCAGGCTGTGCACCAATTCTTCACGCGCCATAGAAAGTAACGAAATGGTTTTTACTTTCAATTCCCAAGGCGCTGTTTCTTTATTTTCTGCTTGAAAACGTTGCTGGAAGCCGGCACGAATAAGTAACGCCTGCCCTGCGTGCAAATATTTTAAAAACGTCTCGTAATCTTTTCCAAAAAACGTGAATTGATGTGACCCGCTATAATCTTCCAAGGTGAGCGTTCCCCAAGGTTTTCCGCTTTTTTGAGAAACTTTGTGTTGCGCATTCACCACAATACCGCCAAAAGCAATCGATTTGTTGCGCAAAGCGTCCGATTTAGCCGCTTCGGCGACCAACTCCGGAACTTCGCTTAACGAGTGCGTGGTAAAATGTTTCATCTCGAATTTAAACGTATCTAACGGATGCGCAGAGAGATACATCCCGATGAGTTCTTTTTCTTTTTTCAACAATTCGGTCACGCTCCATTCCGGCGCTGCAGGAATTTCGGGCTTGCTCACTTCTATCGCGTTACCGCCGCCGAATAACGAATTGGCATTCATCACACGGTCGGCCTGCACCTTATTGCCATAGCGCAATAAATTATCGATAAACAATTCGTCCTTCGAGTTCAACGCAAAAAACTGATGCCGCTTGATTTCCGGAAAATCGTCGAAGGCGCCCGACAAGGCCAACGCTTCTATTGTCTTCCGGTTGGCAGCGCTCAAATTTATGCGTTCTACAAAATTGAATATCGAGGTGAAAGGCCCGTTATTCGTGCGTTCTTCCACAATCAAATCCACAGCATTCGCGCCCACTCCTTTGATAGCGGCCATTCCGAAACGAATATTTCCTTGTGCATTTACCGTAAATTTCTGGTGACTTTCGTTCACATTCGGGCTCAATACCTGAATTCCCATCCGTTTACACTCGTCCATGAACTTGGTAATTTCATCGATGTTATCCAAGTTGCGGCTCAGCACCGCCGCCATATATTCCGCTGGATAATTTGCTTTTAAATAAGCGGTTTGATAACCTATCCACGCATAACAAGTAGAGTGCGATTTGTTGAAAGCATACTGTGCAAAGGCTTCCCAGTCCGTCCAGATTTTCTGGCATACTTTCTCGTCATGGCCGTTTTCTTTCGCACCTTTAATGAAATCGTCCTTCATTTTATCGAGTACCGTGCGTTGTTTTTTTCCCATGGCTTTCCGCAAGGTATCGGCCTGTCCTTTGGTAAAATTCGCCAGTTTTTGCGAAAGCAACATCACCTGTTCCTGATACACCGTGACGCCGTACGTGTCGTTCAGGTATTCTTCCATCTCGGGCAAATCGTACACAATTTCCTGACGCCCGTGTTTACGGGAAATGAAATCGGGAATGTAGTCCATCGGCCCCGGGCGGTACAGCGCATTCATCGCAATCAAATCTTCGAAACGCGAAGGTTTCAGCTCGCGGAGCCATTTCCGCATACCATCCGACTCAAATTGGAAGGTGCCTACACTTTCCCCCCGGCTGAAAAGCGCGTATGTTTTCGTATCGTCGATGGGAATATTATTTATGTCGATGGCAATACCTTTGGAGAGTTTTATGTTTTCCACCGCATCGCGCAAAATAGAAAGCGTTTTCAGCCCGAGAAAGTCCATCTTCAGCATGCCCACTTCTTCGATGCAGGAGCCTTCGTATTGGCTTACCCACATTTCCTCGCCGGTGTCCTTATCCTTCGCCGTACTGATTGGAATGTGCTCCATCAAATTATTCCGCCCGATGATGATGGCGCAAGCATGTACGCCGGTACTCCGCACCGAGCCTTCCAGCTTCTGTGCATATTCCATGGTGTCGCGCAGCACCGGATTTTTCGAATCGGCCGCTTCCTGTAGTTCCGGCACATATTTCAAGCAATTCACCAACGTTACATCCTGCGCTTTCCCATTCTTTTCGGGAAGCCGCGCCGGCACTAACTTTGCCAAGCGGTCGGAATCGGCCAGCGGCAATTTCTGGATACGCGCCACGTCGCGAATAGCCGAACGCGCCGCCATTGTGCCAAACGTTACCACGCGCGCTACATGGTCTTTTCCGTATTTTTCTTCCACATAATTCAACACTTTTCCGCGACCATCGTCATCGAAGTCAATATCAATATCGGGCATGGAGATACGGTCGGGATTGAGGAAACGCTCGAACAGCAAGCTGTATTTTATCGGGTCGATATCGGTAATTCCAAGGCAATAAGCCACCACCGAGCCGGCGGCCGAACCACGCCCCGGCCCCACGGAGACACCCATTTCACGCGCTTTTGCAATAAAATCCTGTACAATTAAAAAGTAACCGGGGAAACCCATTTTTTTGACGGTTTCCAATTCAAAATCCAAGCGTTCTTTGACTTCGGTTGTAAGTTCTTTATAACGTTTTTCAGCGCCTTTATAGGCTAAATGGTGTAAATAATCATCTTCATTCGCAAAGCCCTCCGGCAACGGGAAATCGGGCATAATAGCATGGCTGTCGATAGCGTATTTTTCTATCTTTCCCGCAATTTCCAATGTATTTACCAACGCTTCGGGAAGGTCGGAAAATATACGCGCCATTTCTTCCTGTGTCTTCAGGAATTCCTGCTTGGTATAGCGCAAGCGGCGCGGATCGTCGATATCCGAATTGGTATTCAGGCAAATCAAGCGGTCGTGCGCCTCGGCATCGGTAGCATTTACAAAATGCACGTCGTTCGTGGCAATTAATTTCACGTCGTGTTTGCGTGCCAGCTCCACTATTACGTTCCCCACCTGCATTTGCAACGGATACACCGAGCGGTCGGCCGTTTCTTCATGCGACTCATGGCGTTGCAATTCGAGGTAATAATCATCGCCAAACAAATTTTTATACCACAAAAGAACTTCTTCCGCCTTTTTCACATCATCTTGTAAAATATGGCGCGGCACTTCGCCCGCCAGGCAAGCCGAGCAGGCTATTATCCCTTCGTGATATTTCTCCAGCAGCTCATGGTCGATTTTCGGTTTGTAATACATTCCTTCTACATACCCATAAGACACCAGCTTTACTAAATTGTGATAACCGGTCATATTTTTTGCCAGCAAAATCAAATGGTTGGCGCCCTGGTCTTCCTTGCCACGCTTCACAAAGCGGCCTTCGGGATTCACATATACTTCGCAACCGATAATGGGTTTTACGTCGGGATAATTTTTAGCCACTTTCAAAAATTCTTTAACGCCGAACATATTCCCGTGGTCGGTAAGCGCCAGCGCAATTTGCCCGTCGGCGCTCGCTTTGGCAAACAATTCGGAAATCGGGGCTGCTCCGTCAAGAACAGAATATCGTGAGTGAACGTGTAAATGAACAAATTGAGACATAATTACATTTTTTTGACTATTACAATACGCAAAAAGCAGTCCAAAATTTTCGCTTCCGGAATGGCAAGTGCGGCTGCAGTAATCGATTAGTTGAATACTACTTTTTTGTTGTTGCAAAAATACGAAAAAAGCATCTTAGAAAAGAGAGGTGTTGATAAAAGTTTTTTCGGGCTAAATAATAGCTATTTACGAGGAATTTATTACCTTCGCCGCATGTTTTACGCTATCATAGTGCCCGTTTACAACCGCCCCGACGAGGTGGAGGAATTGCTCGAAAGCCTGTCGAAGCAGGAAGGCGACATTTCGTTCGAAGTAGTGCTGGTTGAAGACGGATCCACGCTCCCTTGCAAAGAGGTGGTCGACCGCTATGCCGGAAAACTGTCTATTTCGTATCACGCGAAACCGAATACCGGCCGGAGCGACACACGCAACACAGGGATGGGAAAAGCAACGGGTGATTATTTTGTTTTTTTTGATTCCGATTGTGTAATTCCGCCCTCCTATTTTGCCACACTCGATAAAAATTTAAAAGAAAATTACAGCGATTGTTTCGGGGGGCCCGATGCCGCACACGAATCGTTCTCGGAGGTGCAGAAAGCGATTAACTATGCCATGACGTCGTTTTTTACGACAGGCGGTATCCGTGGCGGAAAATCACAACTGGAAAAATTCAAACCACGTACGTTCAACATGGGTTTTTCGCGCGGAGTATATGAAAAAGTGGGAGGTTTCAAAGACATGTTCGGCGAAGACATCGACTTGTCGATTCGTATAAACAATGCCGGTTTCCGCATCTCCCTTTACCGCGATGTTTTTGTATATCACAAACGCCGCGTGAGTTTCAAAAAATTCTATAAACAAGTGCGCAACTTCGGCGCCGGACGCATCAATTTAGCCATTTTGCACAAGGGCTCGTTAAAGCTCGTACACACTTTACCGGCGTTAATGCTGGTTGCCGGCGTGTTGTTAATTATTTTTGTAGGAATAGCGAATTACTGCCAATTACCGACTGCTAACTGTTTACTGTTACTACCTGCAGCCTATTGCCTGCTGCTGTTTGTTGATGCATTGTCCAAAACCAAAAAAATAAAAACGGCGCTGCTCTCCGTATGGGCTTCCATCATACAAATTGTTGGGTATGGCTGGGGCTTCATCTCCTCGTTTGTACAAAAAATAATTTTCCGAAGCGGATTGGAAAGTCAAGAT
>JAVBOD010000033.1:0-13387 GCA_031551045.1 Bacteroidales bacterium | reverse complement strand
TATCCACTCCATACATTTCAGCGAGATCAATGTCCAACATCACGCGCTGTCCGCGGATTTCGTAAATTTTATTTTGAATGACTTGCAGTTCCATAGGTTTTCATGCTTTGATATTAACTAGTTGATTCTCAGTTTAAGGTCACAATTTGTGACCTTAAACTGATTTTCAATTCGATAGAGTTTTACCAATCAACAAACTCGCTTTACGTCTCAGTCTTTCTTCAAGGATTCGGAAAGATGAATCTCATAAAGTTAAATACAAAGTTATCAAAAAAAAGAAACCGGTAATTTTATTTTACCGGTTTTAGCATCAAGATTTTTGTTTGGTTTGGGAATCATCACAACAGCCCATGCGAGCAGGAAGATTAACGCTATGGATTTTATAAATTCCATCAGGCTGTAGGATGTGCAATTTCTGACGAAATCAAAAATAAGCATTACGTCTAAAAACAGAAACAGTAAAACAAAGGGATTTGTAAAAGTGTTTTTTATTCGTTCTTTCATATTTTGGTAGGCTTTAGTTTTGCGAAGGTAAATATACGAAAATGTACATAAAACAAAAACCCCACAAATATGAAATTCATGGGATTTGATACATTAAAATACTACCTGAAAGCAAGGCCGATGGAAAACACAAGGGAGTGTTGGTTAGCCGTTTCATAACGAAAAGTGTATCCAAACATATCATCGAACATTACCGGATAATACACTTGAACTCCATTTTTCAATTGCTTATAGTTGTAGCCCAACGAGCCGGTTAGCGCTATTACTTTACTCAGCGATAAACGATAGCCGATACCTGCTTCAAACAACCATCCACCCATCTTTTCTGTTACAGAATATCCGGTATTTACATAGCCATACGGAGTACGACGGGCATCTTTCAGATAAGCTTTTACGTCCAGCAAAGGTGTTAGTAAGAAGTTCCCTGCATACGCCTGAAATGCGAGACCGCCTGAGGCGGCAATGCGAGGGGAAAAATAATAGCCAGCCAAAAGCCGCCAGTCAACAGCATATTCTTCCAGCGATTCCTGCCACGAATAGGTATAGCTTTTACAAGAGATAGCTACCGCTTGCATGTAGCGTGATTCCATGGCAAAAGTGAAGCCTTTGTTTACAGGCTGCATGCTTGTTTGCGCCATGCTTGTTGTACAAAGCAGGCATGTAAAATAGAAGATAAATAGTGTTTGCTTCATTAGCTTGTGTTATATTAATTTATGAACTCAAGATTAAAATTACAATAATAAGTATTTTATATCAATAAATAAAAAAAGTATTAGTCTTATGCTCTGTTTTGTTTTCATTTCATTATGGCTAATAAGTGACTTTCAAAATTATTTTTTAACAATTCTTGCAAACTTCCAAATACCATTATATTTTACCGCTCCATAAAAAGAACCTTTGTGCAACGAAACACCATCTCCCTCTGCCGTAATTTTATATTTAAGAGCGCTTACTATATCAGCAAAGGAACCATTCATATCATCAAAGTTTCCTGTGACACCAATCTTATAAACTCCGCCAAGCCGAAGATCATGGATTTTTAATACTTCTCGCCCATCATTATATGTAACTTGCTCTTTTTGCCCAAGAGTAGCTATAATGGAATAATCAATACCTTCTCGTTTGGTTGTGCCATAAAATCCTGTTTTTTGGGGATTATATTGTCGTCCAAAGCCTATCCATGCATTTTTTATTGCTTGTAAACTTTGTGTAAAGGCTGTTCTCATTATCTGATCCACACTGGTAGTAATTTCCTTGTCTAAAACAGGAATATGTACAAGTACAAATTTCTCAGTATCAAAGTTAAACTGGACTTCTGTCGCGTTTGGAATTTTCGGTTGAGTTTGCCCCGGTAAAGTTTGTGGAGTATGCAACGGAGTTGGTCTGTCAAAAGTATATTTAAGCACTGCATATTCCCAACCAAAACGAAACTCGTCTGCTTTAGTTCGCCACCAAATTCCAAATTTCTTTTTTTGCATACGAATAGTCACTCCAATGTGGTGATACAAGAGATAATCTTCGTCAAAAAATTTTAATTTAGTTCGATGTTTGTCATCATAGTACATTGTCACTACCGAAGCCTCTCCAAGCAGGCCTTGTAACCACTGCTGAAACTTAGAGGCATCACTCTGTCCAAATTCTATTTCACGAACATTGTTGGCAGGGATTTTTGTCCCATCACTTAATGTCGCACCATAGGTTGGTGTAATAGGTGGATTTGTTGTTCCAGAACTTCCACCTCCTCCGCCAATTATATTGTCCATGGGATAGAACATGTCGTTGGCGTGGGTACCATCTGCCGCATAAGTATATACCCCCGTTTCTTCAAAACGAACTATCACATTATCTATCTGAACTTCCCTTTCGGAATTTAAAATAGGATAATAATCGGGGTCATGTATTATATCATCCTCCAGGCAGGGCTCCGATAGGCCTTCCGCCAGTACCTCCTGATATTGTTCGGGAGTTAAACTGGTGTAGATACTGGCGGTCAATGCGTCTTCCAATGAATAGAACTCTGCTATAGGGACGCTCTGCAACTTAATATCCCCGTTTACGACTGTTTGTGTCCAATTGGTAATCTCCAATTTTGCCTGTTCATCAGTGGCGAGCCACTCTGCTGTTGACAAGAAGCTTTCTGTCGATTTAAATACTAATCGTCCATTTACCGCTTTTACCTTTGTTTCCGGCATAACCTTTTTCAGAATCAAATCCGTATTCACTGAAGGTTGCTGCTCTACAATGATTTCTTCCGATTCTTTGTTGCAGGACAATAAAAGAGTTACTGCAAGCAAAACGCAAGTTATTATTTTGTATTTTAAATTCATAAATTTCAAATTTTCAAGGTTTTAAAATTAGAACAAAATTAGCACGTCTTTTTTGTATAATATAATGTTCATTATTACAAATATTTATGCCAAATTGTAATGAGTACATCCTGTTTGTTAAATTATTATTACACAGGTCAATTTGGCCTGGCACAAGACGTATTGCGCCTCAAAATCCTTACCTTTGCGTGCCTTCTTTCGTTTTTTAAACAGTTGAATACGCTCGCCGGCGTTGACAGGTTTTTCTTTCGGGGGAAGGCTTTTATTGCAGGGTGGCAAGCCCGGCAACAAAGACCTATTCTATATAAAAACCATTTATTTAAAGATTATACAATGCTAATGAATAATTATAAAAAACAGATTGCTTCGTTTCACTCACAATGACGCTATAATTCAAACACACCAAACCAAGCCGATGTCCCGGCTGTTATCTCCAACGTGTAGCTGCCGGCAGGCCAGCCTGCGGTGTTGATAGCTACTACGGGGCGTGCCGCCGTGTTCACGGTAGTTTGGTACATCATTTGCCCTTGCCCGTTTTTCACTTTAAGGGTGGCGGCTCCGAGGTTTCTTAGAAATTCGACTTCCACATTGCTGCCGCTTTGCCATGCTTGAATGGTGGGTTGCGAAAGCGATTTTACGACTATTCCACCGGTGGGTTTCAGTATCAGAATTATATTTATCTTCTCTTTCTCTGAAGATTCGGTTTTTTCCGCTTGGTAATTGATGAACGCATGAGCAGCTATCAGGGCGCTCGTGAAAAGAATAGCAAAAAATGCTTTTTTCATAATTTTGTCAGTATTGGTTTTGTGGAAACAAACCTATGGAAAGATGTTGAATGAAAAAAGAGTGCGCAGTGCAGATGCAGTCGATTTTCAGAAAATCGACTTTCAACCGGCTTATGTTTAATACGTTGTGTTTTCTTCGTGCAGTGCTCGTGCAGCCGGCGGGGGCTATTTTTTACCGGTTAGGGAGGCAAAAAATTGATTCATATCGCCTCCTTTTTCGATTCCTAATTTTTTGCGGATGGTGATTTTTCGCGACTCGATGGCCGATTTGCTCCGCTGCAATAGTTCGGCAATCAGCTGATTGCTGAATCCGGCGCGGGTAAAACAGCAGATTTTATATTCCACCTCGTCCAATTGGGGGAATTGTTGTTTCAGCCAATCGGGAAACCCGTCGCACAATTGGTTTAGCGAAGCACGGAACACCTCCCAAGTGAAGCCTTCCTTGTTGCCGCTCACCGCTTGCTGCATTTTTTTAATGAGTTTGGCATGTTTTTCCTTTTCCGGCTGCGGTAATAGGGCGTCTATCAGCGCGGTATTTTTATATAGTTCTAATTTATTGTCTTTTAGCTGTTTGTTTTGTTCTTTCGTTTGTAACAGTTCTCCTTTTTGCCGGTTGCTTCGCCGGTAATAGAACAATGCAATGATTGCGAGCACTAATAAGCCCGCCAGCGCAGCTAGCAAAATCCATAAGCGCTGGATAGTTAACCGGTTATTTTCGTTTTGTACCCGTTCGTATTGATATTGTTCTCGCACCCCGATAATTGATTTTTCTTCGTTTTCCGTGTAGAACTCAATGATCTGGTTAGTGTACAAATTGTGGTAGTGCAGAGCCTCCCAGCAATTGCCTTTTTCCTTGTCTATTTTCCATAGTACATCATAAACCCCGATGGCAACAGGTATTTCTTTATTTAAATCTTTATGTTCATTCAATAATTGCTGCGCTTTTTGGGCATAAAGAAAAGCTGAATCGAGCTGGTGCTCGTCATAGTATAAGGATGATAGATGGGTGTATGCTTTTATTTCTTGCATTTTTTTAGTATGCAATGGAAGCGCTTGCAGTGCATACGCTTTTGCCTGTGCGCTATTGCCCATTTGCTGGTAAGTAATGCTGAAGTCATGAAGAGATATGGACATAGCCGTAGAATCGCCATGATGTTCTGCAATGCCCAGCGCCTGCCGCTGGTAATAAAATGCGCTGTCTTGCTGTCGTTTTGCTAATAAACAAACACCAAGCAAACTTGCGGAGTTTGCTATATACTTAGGTTTGTCGGCTAATTTAAAATACCGGAATGCCGCCTTAAAGCGTTTTTCCGCTTCGCCGAGTATTGACTGCTGGTAATACAAACCGCCCAAATTGTGCTGTGTCATTCCTTTGAGGGTGTTATCATCGGTGTGCCCGGCATAGCTTTCGGCATCTAAATAGGCTTGTGTGGCGCGGGAATAATTTTCTCGCTCGTGAAACACACGTCCGCAATAGAAAGCGGCTAAGGTAGCCTTGTCCCATTGCTTTTTCCGCAGGTAGTAGCGCTGCGCCTCACTTATCAGGGTGTCGAGCGTAATATCGCGGTCGGCCTTGTCGGAGGCCTGGACCCACAACAGGTAATAGTCCATGCGTTGGGCTTTGCGCAAGCGTTCGGGGTTCTCTATCCTTCTTAAACAAGCCAGCGCGCTGTCGGGATCTTGCTCCAAGGTGGCGGCTGCTTGCAAAAGGATATCCGCTGCTTGCGGTTGGCAAGAACTGCAAAACAGGAGCGTGAAAGAAATTAGAAACAGGCAAATAAATCTTGGCATAAGCTAATGTTGGGTCTCTTTTTACAAAGATAATACTTTTTAAATTCTTTAAGGAAGTGAAAGGGATGTATGTCAAATTGCATTTGAACTGTCGCGAAGCGACTAAATTTGCATAACCGCGGGTAAGCGGAGCGTAACCCGTGGTGTAGCGGAATATAATTGCGTACGGGATTCGGCTTGTGTGTTGAAAAACGGATTGTGCTCCGTGCGCAAATTCAGTCCTATTATCTTTCCATGGGTTTTACCCATGGTTATTCAAATAAAGCCCTTGCAGGGCTTAAAAAGACAACAAAAAGCAAATTGTCATGCTCCCAATACACCCTCAATTCTAAAACAATTTTCATTCATTGCCGCAAAAATGTATCTTTGTAAGATAATTACGAACGTAGCAATCCAAAAAAATGTCCGATAAAAAGATCGTTGAAACACCCCTGATGAAACAATATTTTGCCATTAAAGCGCAGCATCCCGATGCCGTGCTGTTGTTTCGTGTGGGCGATTTCTACGAAACTTTCAGCGAAGACGCCATCAGGGCTTCGGAAATATTAGGCATTACGCTTACACGGCGAGCCAATGGTTCCGCTTCTTCCGTGGAATTGGCCGGATTTCCGCATCATGCACTGGATACTTATTTGCCGAAATTGGTACGTGCCGGGCAACGCGTAGCCATCTGCGACCAGTTGGAAGACCCGAAACTCACGAAAAAAATCGTGAAACGCGGTATTACCGAATTAGTAACGCCGGGCGTTTCGTATAACGACAATGTGCTTTCGCATCGCGAAAATAATTACTTAGCTTGTGTCCATTTCTCACGCGCCACGGCCGGAGCGGCTTTCGTAGATGTATCGACCGGCGAATTTCATGTGGCGGAAGGAAATTATGAATATATCGACAAACTCTTGTCGAACTTCGCGCCGAAAGAAGTGTTGTATCAAAAGGGCTACGACAAAGATTTTACGGAACGATTCGGTAGTAAATTCTACACTTACAAATTAGACGAATGGGCTTTCTCGCCCGATGCTACGCGCGATAAATTGCTGGGGCATTTCCAAACGGCATCGCTTAAAGGTTTCGGCGTGGACGATATGCCGTTAGGAATTGTAGCGGCCGGCGCTATTTTGTTTTATCTGGAACTCACGCAGCATGACCGGTTGAAGCACATCGCCGCCATTTCGCGCGTGGACGAAGATCGCTATGTGTGGCTCGATAAATTCACGGTACGCAATCTGGAATTATTTTATTCGCCCAACGAAAACGCCCGCACGTTGATTGATGTGATTGACAAAACCGTGTCGCCTATGGGCGCGCGCTTGCTGAAACGCTGGGTGAACATGCCGCTCAAGGAAGTGCAATCCATTAATTCGCGCTTGAATGTGGTCGATTATTTTTTGCATCATGCCGACGAAAAAGAACAAATCACTTCGCATGTATATGAAATCGGCGATTTGGAGCGTATCATTTCCAAAGCATCGGCCGGGCGTATTACGCCGCGCGAAGTAGTGCAATTGAAAAATGCCCTCACAGCGATTCAGCATATCAAAAATCTATGCGAAAAAATTGACGAACCGAGTCTGCAAAAGATAGGCGAGCAACTGAATATTTGCGAAAGCATTCGCCGGAAAATAGAAAAAGAAATGGTGCCGGAGCCTACGAATCAAATCGGGAAAGGCGCGGTAATAGCCGAAGGTATTTCGCCGGAATTGGATGAACTGCGCGATATCTCGCGTCATGGGAAAGATTACTTATTAAAAATTCAGCAACGCGAGGCGGAACGCACCGGCATCAGCTCGCTGAAAGTAAGTTATAACAATGTTTTCGGTTATTATATCGAAGTGCGCAACACACACAAGGATAAAGTGCCGCCCGAGTGGATGCGCAAACAAACATTAGTGGGCGCCGAGCGTTACATTACCGAAGAACTCAAGCAATACGAAGAAAAAATATTAGGCGCCGAAGAAAAAATCCTGGCGTTGGAGCAACAACTTTTTAATGAATTAGTGCTTGCTTTATTGGATTACACAGCGCCCGTGCAGCTCAATGCATCACTCATTGCGCAGTTAGATTGCCTATTGTCGTTCGCCGCATTGGCGCAAAACAGCAACTATTGCAAACCGGTAGTTACCAACGACGATGTGTTGGATATCAAACAAGGCCGGCATCCGGTCATCGAACGCCTGTTGCCGCCCGGCGAAAGCTACGTGGCTAACGATGTGCGATTGGACAGCAACGAACAACAAATTATTATTATCACCGGGCCGAATATGTCGGGGAAAAGCGCGCTGTTGCGGCAAACGGCGCTTATTGTGCTATTGGCGCAAATCGGTTCCTATGTTCCTGCCGAAGCCGCCACGATCGGCGTGGTCGATAAGATTTTTACGCGTGTAGGCGCTTCCGACAATATTTCGCAAGGCGAATCGACTTTTATGGTAGAGATGAACGAGGCGGCGAGTATTCTGCATAATCTTTCGCCCCGCTCGCTCATTTTGTTGGATGAAATAGGGCGCGGCACCAGTACCTACGACGGTATTTCTATTGCATGGGCCATGGTGGAATATATTCACGAACATCCCACGGCTAAAGCAAAAACATTGTTTGCGACACACTATCACGAGTTGAACGAAATGGAAGCGCAATTTCCGCGCGTGAAAAATTACAATGTATCGGTAAAAGAAACCGGCAATCGTGTGATATTTTTACGTAAGCTGCAACCCGGCGGCGTGGCGCACAGCTTTGGGATTCATGTGGCGCGCATGGCGGGTATGCCGGCGCGGGTGGTAGAAAAAGCGGAGGAAGTGTTGGAAAAGTTGGAAGAACAACGAAATGCGGCCTCTCCCCCGGCCCCTCTCCAAAAGAGAGGGGAGGAAAGCCCCATGCAGCTTTCGTTTTTCCAGTTAGATGATCCGATTCTCACGCAAATCCGCGACGAGCTGAAAAAATTTTCCATTGAAAAAATGTCGCCGCTGGATGCCTTCGACAAGTTGCGCGAGATAAAGAAATTGACAGGATTGTAGTCATCAAAAATAAAACCCTCATTATCGTGAGGGTTTTTATTTCAAAAAACATTTTTCATTTTATGTTCGTTTCGGTTGCTCTTATCCCCGTTTTCTCAACATAATATTTTTATTAAAAAAGTCGTTTGCTCCGTCAAGAATTTCGAGGAGTTGCGGCCAGTTTGCGGCCGGTTCGAAGGCATGGCTGTATTCTTTTACGACATGTAATTTTAGTACATTATTATCCACGCTTGCTGTTACCGTAAATTTTCCGCAAGCGTTGCTTACATTTTGTTGCAACGCATTTATTCCTTCTACCGAATAACCATGGGGAATTTCAACACTAAGGTTTACTTCGTATGTGCGGGCGCAAGACATATACACATCCATATTGCGTGTGCGTTCTTTCGGCTCCAACCGTAATTGCGTGCCGGCCAGTTTCCCGATATCAATCGTGTAATTATTTCCGGCTTTCCGGACGTAGCCATCCATAACATATTGCACCTTATATTCGAACTCTTTTCGCTGAACGGGCATGCCGGCGCTCAAAATCTCAAACGATTTTACTTCTTTGGAATCCTGGTCGTGCATTAATTTTACTTCTTCTTTAAAAGCGTCTTGTTGTTCTTCCCGGGCTTTGGCAAAAGCTGCTTCATATTCCTGTACGAGCGCACGTGTCTTCCGCTTGTCGGCCATTTCGTCGAACATACTTTTCCCAACCGCAAATGCTTCGCGGTTCAATGCTTCATAATCTTCATAGAGCAGTAACATCCTTTGCGGGGCTTCTTTTAAATGGCCGCTTGCATGTGCCGTGCGATCGAATTGTAAATCCAACGGATTAGCCATGTCTATGCATACTTTAATATCGTCCGTCCGTTTATTTTGTGCGGCGGTGGAAAGCGGGGTGCTTATGGTCGTATTCCGGTTTTTCGCTTTGAAATCGCCTTTTGCCAACTTACCGGCATTAAATAAAACGGCTTTTTGTCCTTCGTATGCACCGGGAACAACGTTGGCCTCCGAAAATACGGTGGGAGTGACAAATAATACCGGATGATCCGATTGTGTGGCGACAAAAGCTTCGAGATCGTTTATGTCATTAATATTATTTAAGCTTGCTCCGTAGGCTGAGGGAGTAAAGACAATGTTTGTTTTTATATTATAGTACATTAATATTTTACCAAAACGTGCTATAAAACGGAAGTGTGACGCTTTGTAGAAATTTCGGCTGTTACCTACTTCTACTCGTTCGGTTTCCCAATCATTCAAATAAAAATGTTGCATGGCATGATATAGCAGGCATGCTAAACTGTCGTTAGGCGCTTTAGGATTTGCCGCTTTATATTTTTTTACAATATTATCAATTTGTCTGAAATAATTATCCGTGGTTACTCTATAGTTCGTCCCGTAAATATAAATATACCATTTGTAGTCGTTAATGATTTGTTCTGGATCTACATTCTTGTGTACGCCTGCTTTACGGGCACTTGGCGGATGGTATATCCTTTTGTTACTATTGTAGTACACTGCTAAAGATACCAAGGGCATCTGCCGGCCCGGGGAAATCCATTGTTCATTAGCTATAGGGGCACTATTTTCTGAGTTTATCGAAAGCTCAAAGTCCCCGCTTTTTTTGTTTTTTACTACTGAAAACTCCGGAGCTCCATTGATTGAGCGGTATTCCGCAGTCAATTTTTTATCAATAACAGCATGTATGCTATATGATAATATGGGATTAGATTCGGCAAGAACAAAACTGAAAGGGTCAACATTCCGATGCTCCATATGCGCGACAGTGTGTATAAAATAGTCGATAATATCACCTACTTGTAAATCGGCAATGGCTAATTTGCGGGAGCGATCTGTTCTAGTTCCCTCTAATTTTACTTCCTCAGAGGCATCAAGTTCTTTTACGGTGCCATCGGGCTTGATAATACGGACACCCACTACTGTCATAGCTGCCGCCGTTGCTATAAACTTATATTGTTGGTTGGCGATGAATTCCTGAAATGATAATTCGGAATATTTTTCAATGGACGATTTATCATTTAGTTTTATTCTTTTTCGTAATGTGTGCTTGACAAACAATATCCCGGTCGTTAGATCGTTATTCGTGCCCGCCCAATTAAATCGATTTTTGGCGCTTAATTCCAATTCGTGGTGCTGGGCTATCACAATGCCCGAGGCATCATTGTATTTATCCGGCACATTCGTATTGTTGAAAGCCGGCTGTTTCCACTTCCAAACCTCTTCGCGAACTTCTTTGGAATACTTGTCATAGTCCAAACGAGTCACTCTTTTTTGTGCTTGCAGACAAAGAGGCAGCAATAACAGCATACAAATAATTAAGGGTAGCTTGTTTTTCATAGTATGTAGATTTTATTTTGTGATTAAACTAATTTGATCGAGGTATGCTTTTTTTAATGCATCGATGTCGCGATTCCATTCGCTGAAGCGGCTGCGGGGAAGCAATATATTGTTTATGACTATTTCTTTACGATAGATTACTTTTCCGCTTTTTTGACTGTATGAAATAGTGAAACGGTAGCCGTCGCGTGCAATGTTCAACCCTTCCGGCAAACTTTCCACTTTTATAGTTGAAGGAATCGTGAGTTCTGTCTCGTGGATAACATGACATTTGTAGGGGAACACAAAATCCAGCTTCCGCTTGGCGGTATCAATCCGGCTATTGAGAAATTCCTTGCGAAAATCCAAATCAATGTAATATTCCTTGTCGTATTGCTGGATGCCCACTTTCGTTTCGGTGTTGTATGACAGCGAAACAAACTCGTTGCCGGCATTCATCTCCGAGTGCTTGAGCTCGAGTATGGAATATTGGCTGTTTCCTTGCCGTAGATATTCTGTAAGCGCATCGTTCAACTTGTCTTTTTTAGTGCCGTAAACGGCGGTTAGAAATGCTTCTTTTTCTTCTCCTTTATAGCTTATTTCTACCTTGCCCGCCAAATTCCCGTTGTTTATCTGGAAGAAAGATTTTTCCACTTCGGTGTTTTGCTCCGGCATGCGTTCCGGGACACGCTCCAACAAGTATTTTTCACCATCTTCAATCAATACCTGCCGGCCTTGAATGCGTTGGGCATATTCGTCGAAACCGATGTATTCTTCCGTGGCATCCAAATAATACAAATGTTTGTCGAAGAAAAGCGCACAAATCATGTGATTGTCCACCGCCAACGAAGGAGTGGAATAATCGTAGGCAATATGGTTGGTCCCTATCCAAGCCAAACGGGCGTCGAATTCCAATGCTTTGAGTAATTCTTTGGTAAGGATTGCTTTCCCTTTACAATCGCCGTATTTTTTCGAAAGCACTTCTTGCGGAGCTGCCGGTTTAAACCCGGCCAGGCCGTCTTCAAAAGCGATATAGCGCACATTGCTCTGCACCCATTCGAAAATTGTTTTAATTTTTTCGATATCCGTTTTGCAGTTTTTCGTCAAGCGTTGCGCGGTTTCTTTCATGACGGCGTCGTCCACTTTCACCTCTTTCACCAATCCGCGATACCATGCATACTGGTCGTCGAGCGTAGCGAAATAAGTTTGCTTTCCGGAGGCGATATTTGCTTCTTTATTGAGCACCATGATATGCGGATAGATGTAAGTCGGGCCGGGCGCATTACGTTCCGATTTCATACCCGGTATGTTTTTGATTTTATATACATATACATCGGCATTCCGCTTACTGTCAAACGCGCTTGTTTTTTGAATAGTGTGCCCGGCAAAATTCATCTCTTTCAATTCTACTTTCATCCATTTCGGAATCACAATTTCCACTTCTTTTTCCGACACAAATTCTTTTTCCGGGAAATAAATCGTAGTGAAATAGCGCGGATTCAAATACGTTTGTTGAATTTTTACTTCGCACGTTTCTCCTTTTTTTGAAAAAGGAATGGTGAAGTAGCACACTTTCGCATCGGAGTAAAAAATTCCATTGCTTTCCAAACTATTATACGAGGGTTGTATTCCGGCTTTTCCGGGGCTTACCTTGTCCATGGTGACCATGTCGTTATAGGTCTCGGAAAAATGGAGGGATGCACGAAATTGATTACATTGGAACTTGGTAACGGAAGTTGTTTTCACTACTACCGGATTCTTTTTATCGCCCAATTTATATTCGAAAGATTCTTTTTTCGAGGCGATAATAATATTGTCCTTATCGGAAGATGGCTGAGCGTTTGCCACCGTTAATAGGATTAAGGGCAAAGTCAGAAAAGAAAATAGGGTTTTCATTTAGCGTAATGGTTTAGTTTGCAAAGCTATGAAATTTTATGATAATTTGATGCATCTGTCCTCTCGACGCCATTTGTGCAAATAGAAAATGGCTTGTCGTTAAAAATTTGATGAACAATTAAATCTTTCATAATCATCATGTTAAATAATTTTATCTATTATAGCGTAAAATAACAGAAAATTACATATGTTATTAATTTTATGCTTATATATTTTGCATAAACACATCGAAATTTTCATTTTCAGGAATACATAGCTTTTTCCGTATTCTATAGCGGTGCATTTTTATAGAATCCGGCGATACATTCAGCATTTGAGCAATTTGCTTGGTCGATATCCCAATACGGAAATAAGCACATAGCTGGATATCGTTTTTCGTTAAATCTTTATTTATGTCTGATAATTTTTTAAAAAAATCGGGGTGTACTTTCTCGAAATGCAGCATAAAATCCTCCCAAAAACGATCGGTATTAAGGTTATTTTTGATGATTTCGTGAATCGCTTTTACCTCTTTCCGGCGTATGGGTAAGAATTTCGCCTCATCGGCAATTTGTTGTAATATACGGTCTTTGTTCGACAAAAGTAATGTATAGGAAATAATCTCTCTTTTTTGTGCTTCAATCCGTTCCATTTGCAACTCTTCCATCAATTGTTGATTGTAAAGACGCTCTTCAAGTTCCTTGTTCTCAATGTCTTTTAGCCGGGCTTGTTGCCGTCCATGCCGTTTTTGAAGGTGCAGGATGATGACCCA
>JAVBOD010000029.1:0-16754 GCA_031551045.1 Bacteroidales bacterium | reverse complement strand
GCGTTTCCAGCATCCGGTGGCCGGAACGTATAAAAAAGAATGCATGGAACAAGGCAAAAAATATTTTTCGGTTGCTTCGGGCGGCGGCACCGGCCGCACCTTGCATCCCGACAATATGGCTGCCGGCCCGGCGTCGTACGGTATGACCGACACGATGGGTCGCATGCACGGCGATGCACAGTTTGCCGGCTCTTCGTCGGTTCCGGCACACGTGGAAATGATGGGCTTCCTCGGCATGGGCAACAACCCAATGGTGGGCGCTACTGTGGCGGTAGCCGTGGCCATTGAAGAAGCCATGAAAAAATAAGCATTGCTTATATTTTTATTGAACCCTAAAAAATCCTTGTAAATACAACGTTTGCAGGGATTCTTTTTTTTATCTACCTTTGTATAGATGAAGTATATAGATTCATATATGAAAAACATAACGGCTTTGTGTGATAAATACAAGGTGGCAAAGCTTTTTGTGTTTGGATCTGTACTTACTGATAAATTTAATGAAAAAAGTGATATTGACTTTCTCGTGGATTTTAAGAAAGACAAGGTGGATGATTACTTCAATAATTATTTTGACTTTAAATACTCCCTTGAAGACGTGTTCGGAAGGAAAGTAGATTTACTGGAAGATCAGGCTATTAAAAATCCTTATCTGCGAAAAAATATAGATGCTACTAAAATGTTGATTTATGGATGATTTTATAGATAAATATTTATGTGATATTCTAACTGCCATAAAGGAAGTCGAATCCTTTATGGTTGACAGCGTTAAATCTTATAACGACTTTTCGGCTAATCTTCAACTTAGGCGCGCTGTAGAACGGAATATTGAAATTATTGGCGAAGCCACTAATCGTATTTTAAAAGCACAAGAAAATTTTCCTATTACCAATGCCCGTAAAATCATTGATGCAAGAAATCGTGTAGCTCATGGCTACGATACGTTATCATTGGATATCCTTTGGAGTATTGTAATCAATCATCTTCCTAAACTGAAAGAAGAAGTTGGTAATTTTTTAGAAAAATAAATACTGCAAAAATCAATGATTGCAACTACTGGTTTTTTTGACGGCGTACATTTAGGACACAGGGCTGTATTGCAGCATGTGTTGGCATTGGCGCAACAACAGCAAACGGAAAGCGCGGTAATTACCTTTTGGCCGCATCCGCGGGTAATTCTGCACCGCGATGCCGAACGCGTGCGTTTGCTCAATTCCATTGAAGAAAAAAAGAAATTACTATACAAATTCGGGATTCATCACGTGCATGTGTTGCCGTTTACCCACGAATTAGCGAATCACACGCCGGAACAGTTCTTCCAACGGTATTTACGGGACGAATTTCAGGTAAAAACCTTGGTGATAGGTTACGACCACCGCTTGGGAAATAACGCCGATGCGGGCTACGAAACAATGAAAGAAATCGGCGATAGCATGGGCATATCGGTTACGCAAGTGGCTCCCGTGAAAATGGGCGATGCCGTTTCGCATCATCTGGACTCGGTAAGTTCAACTAAAATCCGCGAGGCGCTGACAATTGGCGACGTGGCTTATGCCAATGCCTGTTTGGGCTATCGTTATACGTTGCAAGGCGTGGTGGTCGAAGGGAATAAAATAGGCCGCACGTTGGGTTTCCCCACCGCCAACATGCAACTGTACGAACCGTTGAAACAGTTGCCCGCCAATGGCGTTTATGCGGTAGAAGTGCTGGCTGCCGAGAAAAAATATAATGGTATGATGAACATCGGCATACGGCCGACCGTAAACCAGCCTCCGGTATGCACCATCGAAACGCATATTTTCAATTTTAATGAAGATATTTACGGACAACCGATGGAAGTCCGCATTATTGCCCGTATCCGCGATGAGCAGAAATTCGACTCGTTAGACGAACTCAAAGTGCAATTGGAAGCGGATAAACAACGCTGCAAAGCTATAAACATCCGGTAAAAAGAAGAGCCTAACGAAAAATATCCTTAGGCTCTTTTGATGATAGAAAATTTTCTTTAAAAATTTTCAGGAAGAATTTCGTAGAATGCCTGCTCGTGATTGCATAACGGGCATTTTTCCGGCGCGCTGTTGCCTTCGTGTACATAGCCACACTCGCGGCAATGCCATTTTTTCTTTTCGTCGCGTTTGAACACTTCGCTCTTTTCGATATTTTCCAATAATTTGCGGTAACGCGCTTCGTGGCGTTTTTCCACGGTTCCCACTAATTTGAATTTGGCCGCTACTTTCGGAAATCCTTCTTCCTGTGCAATAGTGGCAAAACCGCTGTAGAGGATATCCCATTCTTCCAATTCGCCATCGGCGGCAGCCAATAAATTTTCAGCAGTAGTGCCGACTTTTCCGGCCGGATAAGCGGCGGTAATTTCTACTGGTCCGCCTTCTAAAAATTTAAAAAATTCGGTGGCGTGGCGTTTTTCTTCGTTGGCCGTTTCTTCAAAAAAAGCGGCAATTTGTTCGTAACCCTCTTTGCGGGCTTGCTTGGCAAACAACTGGTAGCGGTTGCGCGCCTGCGATTCTCCGGCAAATGCTTTCAAAAGGTTCTGCTCGGTACGCGTTCCTTTAATTGATTTTTCCATAATCGTTTATCTTTTATGATGCTAATTTTTAATAATTAACCGGCTGTTGTTGTTCGCCGAGTAAGCGTGATATTGCTTCAATCTCACTCCCGTACTGTTTTTGGGGAAACCGTTATTAGCTCCCAAAATATTATAGACAATCTTGCATTTCGGGCAAGTGGCCGTAAATGCACCGCCGCCGTCGATATTTATCGCGTGGGAAATGTCATTGGTACAGGTGGCGTCGTAGGCATAATATTCCGACCCGAAAGGGGCAACAATTATGCCATGATTGAGATAGCCACAGGAAGAGGTCGGTATATTCGTGAGTTTTACCGGATTTCCGCCGGCCAAATCGGGATAGGCTGCCAAAGGCACGTTAATGTCAATGATTACATACGGTACGGGCGATTTTTCTTCTTTCGCGCAAGCACTTAGCAAAAAGGCCATACTTAGTGTTATCAATATTTTTTGTATATTTGTCCTCATAATTATGAATCGCCTTACAAAGATACTAATTTTTTTGAGTTTATTGTGCGCGGTGTCGTGTGCACCCACTTACCAATATGGGACAGGCGATAGGCGGGTCGATAAAATTAACAATCGGGCGAGTGTCCGCCGCAATGTGGTGCAATGGGATAGAAATAGCGAGGGAGTACAAACGCGCAAATTGACCAAGGCAGAAAAAAGAGCTATTCCCAAGGAAGAAAGGCAGACTCAGAAGAATATAGAACGACGCCAGAAAGAAATTACGAAGGAGTTTGAAAAAGAGCGTAAGCGAAGGGAAAAAATGCAAAATAAAGAAACCCAAAAACGCCTCAAAGAACACCGGAAAGAAAGCCGGAAAAATTTTAAAAGATCATGAGTTTCGAAGAATTACTACCATTATTGATTGGTGCGGGATATCTCATCATAAGAGCGATGAATGCTTCCAACAAAAAGAAACAGGAAGCCGTGAACCAGCGCCGGGCAACGCCTTCTGTGCCCGAAGTCGATAGCCCTTATGTTTATGAAACAGCGGAAGAGGAGCAAGACCCGCGCCGGATATTGATGGAAATGTTAGGGATGGAACGCGAACAACCGGCACGCCCGGAAATAATTATAGAGCCGGTATTGGATCTCCCTGCTTCCGATGAAAATATGGAGGAACAGCAATTGTATACTAACTACAATTTGCCGTCTGTGGAAAAAGTCGATACATTACAATCGGCGAAAATACTGGATGAAATGCGCAAGGAAGCGATGAAGGGCGAATTCAAGGAAATTGAAAAAGAACGCTCGTTTTGGGACGAGGAGGCGTTTGATTTACGGAAGGCTGTGATTTACAGCGAAATTTTGCGCCCAAAATTTGCCGATTAGCAATTTTATTTAAAAATTATTATCTTTGCATTATTAAAAAAGAAGAGTTCCGGATTTCCGGGATTCTTCTTTTGTTTCATTTTTAAGTTTAAAACTATTTTACAGAAAAAATAAAAAAAACGAGTGGTATTATGGCATCAATAAACTATGTAACCGAAGACGGGTTACAAAAACTCCGGGCGGAACTGGATCAGATGAAAAGCGTGGAACGTCCGGCAATTTCGCGGCAAATTGCGGAAGCGCGCGATAAGGGCGATTTGTCGGAAAACGCCGAGTACGATGCCGCCAAAGAAGCGCAAGGCCTTTTGGAAATGCGCATTGCCAAGCTCGAAACGCTGGTGGCCAATTCGCGTATTATCGACGAGTCGAAAATAGATACATCGATCGTACAAATGCTGAATAAAGTAAAAATTCGCAACGTGACGACCAAAGCGGTTATGGAATATACCTTGGTGCCCGATACCGAAGCCAACCTCAAAGAAGGAAAAATTTCGGTAGGCTCGCTGATTGCGCAGGCGCTCATGGGGAAAAAGAAGGGCGATGTGGTGGAGGCAAAAGTTCCCGCCGGAACGATGAAACTGGAGATTCTTGACATCTCCCGCTAACCTGTCATTGCGAAGGAGAGGAACGAGGGCGAAGCAATCTCTAACCTGAAACTTGAAATAAAAAATAGTGTTATGGCAAGTATTTTTACAAGAATAATTAAGGGCGAAATTCCTTGCTATAAAATTGCGGAAGACGAGCGTTTTTTCGCTTTTTTAGATATTAATCCGCTGATGCAGGGACACACGTTGGTGGTGCCGAAACAGGAAACCGATTATCTGTTTGATTTGCCCCCCGCTCTTTTGGGCGACATGATGCAGTTTGCGCAACGCGTGGCAGCGGCCGTAAAGCAAGCCGTTCCTTGCAAACGCATTGGTGTGGCGGTGTTGGGCTTGGAGGTGCCGCATGCGCACATTCATTTGGTTCCTATAAACAGCGAGGCCGATGTCGATTTCCGTAAACCGAAACTCAAATTTACACCCGAAGAATTTACTGCAACAGCTTCCCGTATCGGGGCTGCATTTATTTAAATAAACCGTTTTATACACCGATGAAAAAACTATTTTTCTTGTGCGCTATTGCCTCTTTAGGCTTAGCTTGCAGCGGCCCCTCCGTAAAAATTAACGGCTGCATTAGCGGAGCTCCCAATGCAAAAATTACGCTGACACGTATCGGCGCTTTCGACCAGCGGATGCTCGACACGTTACGGGCCAATGAAAAGGGATGTTTTACCTACAAAGTCAAACAAAAAGGAAAAACGTTCGAACCGTTCTTTTTATCGGTCACGGTCGATAGCTTGCAGGCCGCTACATTATTGGTGGAGCAGCCCGGAACGATCGGTTTCGAATCGAATAAAAATTCCGGGAAAACAATGGTAGAGGGTTCCGAAGGTTCGCTTCTGTTGCAGGAAATGAATGATTTGATGATAGTATCGTCACATCGTTTCGATTCGTTGTTGGCTGTATTGAAAGCACACGAGGGCTTGGCGGATTATCAGGAAATATATAAAAAGATAAATTACGAATTGGGGAATGTATATGTAAAACATAAACGCGCTTCGTTGAAATTTATAATGTCACACACGAAGTCGTTAGCAACCATTCCGGCTTTGTACCAAAAATTTCCCAATGGCCTTTCGGTATATGCCGATAAGAACGACTTTGTGTATTTCAAAGCGATTTATGACTCGTTGCAAACCGTGTATCCTCATTCGGAATATGTATTGGCGCTGAAAGAAGAATATGACCGCAGAAGGAATATGGTGGAGTTGGAAACGAAAATGCAAAATGCGGCGGCGCTTAATTTTCCGGAAATTGAGTTGCCGGATGTAAACGCCCATCCCGTGAAACTTTCATCGTTGGAAGGGAAAGTGTTGTTGCTGCATTTCTGGTTGTCGAGCGACCCTCAGCAACGTATTGCCAATAAAGATATGGAAGAAGTGTACAATAAATATCACGCGAAAGGATTTGAGATATATCAAATAGCCGGCGATATCGATAAACCGGCATGGGCGCGTACGGTGGCTACACAAGCCATTCCGTGGATAAGTGTCTGCGACGGTTTAGGGACGGCTTCTCCGGCGGTAAGAACCTATAATGTAACGGCGGTTCCTGCTTCATTTCTCATCAATCAAAAAGGCGATATTGTAGCCAAAAATCCTACTTTGAAAGAACTGGATGCGCAATTGGCGAAGTTGTGCAAATAGGCTGCTAATGGATATTCAAGCGCAAAGGATGGTTGCAAAGTTTTAAACTTAGCGGCCTTTGCGCTTTCTTGTATTTTTTCGCGGTTAAAACGCCTTTAAACACACGTTTCTTAATGCCGCATGCTATTTCAAATAATCGCCAATCGGGAACGAATAGCGGCGCGAAGTGTAAATACTGAAGATACCCAATCCGCCTTGAATATTTGTATAAATGGGCGTGGGCTCCGAGAAAAATTCAATGCTGTTTTGTGCCGTGTTGGTCGAGCGTCCGAAATGGAACATCGCTTCGCTGATATTCACCACATGAATATGTACCGAGTCGTCGGGCGCACGGTCGGTATAATTTCCTTCGGCGGTGAATATATAATGCCCGCCATCGTGTTGTTTATCGCTGAAAATACCGGTTTTTCCGGCCATCTCCATCTGTAAAAAATACCCTTGTTGATTTTTAAAGGTGGCCTCACAAGCCGTTTCATAATAATTCGCGACTCCGGGAATATCGGTAATTTCGTAATCGACAAAAAACGTATATTCGTAGCCGCCGGTAGCTTTTGCGGTGTAGATGCCGGTCGGGCTCACATTGTTGGTTACGGGAGGTGGGACGATGCAAGTGGAAGTTACATGATAACCATCCGTCGTCGAAACATCCAGCGTCACCGTTTGCCCCGAAGCTAAGGGAAAGAAAGACGATGGAATAAGATATCCCCACGCAGGGCCACCATAAGAACCGTCGCTCCAGGGAATGATGATTTCACGGCTCCCTTCTTTTAAACGAATCGTGGCATTTTTTACCATGTAGTAATCTTCGCCTATAGGCTTTGTCCACAACGGTTGCGACTTGCGCACCATTACCTGGTAAAAGTCATCCTCTTGCGACCATACTGCCTGTACCACCAAACGAGGGTTGGTATTTTCCGGCTCCAGTTCGGTACGCATGCTATCGCAGGAAATACCTGCGAAAAGTGCGATGAAAAAGAATAGAAGTAGGTGGCGTTTTTTCATTGTTATTTGTGGATGCGTTGATTTAACTTCGTGGAACTCATAATAACGGAATTTGCGGCCGTTGCGACTTCTTTGCGTTCTTCGCGGTTAAAAAGACATTAGCATTTCTATATATTATTGTTTGCATTCTTCAGCCTTAAAATTTTATCTGAAATGAAATCGACGGTACCATCGGAAATATCGAATATTGATACAACTTCGTAACGCCGCTTTGATCGTCCTGTTTTGTTTCATAATAAAACGGATTTTTACGGTTATACACATTGTAAATGCCGATTTCCCACGTGCGGGTATAATTTTTCCGGTGTTTGTGAAATTGAATCCCGAGGTCTAATCGATGATAGTCCCTCATGCGCAAACCGTTGTAATCTCCGTAATCAATATAGGAATCCGTGGCGTTGGCGTTTGGAAAGGGTTTTGACGGGTCGAGAACAAACGCTCCCTGTGGCATGGTAATCGCATTGCCGGTGCCATATACCCATGTTCCGGACAATGTAATGCCTCTCGACAATTCGTAAATGCCCACCAGCGAAATATCGTGGCGGCGATCGTAGCGTGCCCAGAACCATTCCCCGAAATTGATGTCGTCGAATTGCAGGCGCGTCCACGAGAGGGTGTAACCAATCCATCCGTTGAAGCGCCCTTTCTGCTTTTGCAGTAATAACTCTACGCCGTAACTTTTTCCTTGTCCGGCAGTGATATTATCTTCCCATGAAAAATTACGGCTGCTCATCGGGTCGTCGATAATCACAAACGAAGCGCCGGGCAGGTAGCCGATAATACTTTTCATTTGTTTGTAATAACTTTCGAGCGAAATCAGAATAGCTGTTTTCGAAAGTTCATGTGCAATGCCTGCCGACACTTGACGCGAACGTTGCGGGCGCACTTCATTGGTCGAAGGCACCCACAAGTCAGTAGGCAATCCGATGCCGGTGCTCGACAATAAATGAATATACTGGCTCATTTCGGCGTAAGCCGCTTTGATTGATGTGTGCGCCGCTATTTTGTAATTGGCCGAAATGCGCGGCTCCAAATAACAATAGTGTTGGCCGTCGGCATAAAAATGACTGAAGCGGAGGCCTGCGTTGACTTGTGCACGCGAACGGAAATTGAAAATATTTTCGGCATACACGCCGCTTTCGTACGACGTATGCTGCTTCCGGCTGTTGTAGTTGGTCTCCGGTTGTTGCGTGTTGAAACGTACCATGGCGCTGGGCGTAAACAAATGTTGCATGCCTAGAAAACCCGTACGCAAGGTATAGAAAGGCGATGGGTGAAACTCCATATCGTATTTCAGCGAAAAATCGCGGATGCCCGATGAATAATCAAGGCTGAACTCATCACCCTCATAACGGTCGTGTTCCGTCACGTGCAAGCTGTAATTGCTGTAGATAAGCGACGTGTTGGCAAACCATTGGTCATTGAATAAGTGGTTCCATCGCAAGGTGCCGGTGGCATTTTGCCAGTAAAGTCCTCCGTTCGATTTGTAGTCGGTGTCGGTATCGTTGATATAAAACTTGTCGCGCCCGAAATATCCGCTCAGATACAATTTGTTCTTGCGCCCGAAATCGTAATTCACCTTCGCGTTGAGGTCATAGAAATAATAACCCGCATCCACATCGTCTTCCATAAACGGTTTGATGATAAAGTCAAGGTATGTGCGGCGTGCCGACACCAAAAACGAGCACTTGTTTTTCACGATAGGCCCTTCGAGCGACAGGTTGGCCGAAAGCAAACCAAGGGAAAACTCACCGCCGAATTTTTCTTTATTCCCGTCTTTCATCGTCATTTCAACCACGCTCGAAAGCCGTCCGCCGAAACGTGCCGGAAAACCACCTTTGGTAAGTTCCACGCTTTTGAGCGCAGCGCTGTTGAATATGGAGAAGAAGCCGAACAGATGATTGGCATTATATACCGGCGCGTCGTCGAGAATGATGAGATTTTGGTCGGGGCCGCCGCCGCGTACATATAAACCCGTGCTTCCTTCTTGCCCCGATTGTACGCCGGGGAGCAGTTGCAAAGCTTTAAGCACATCTTTTTCGCCTAACAACGAAGGAATGTTGCGGAGTTGCGAAATGGGAATATTAATGGTACTCATTTGCGCACTTTCCGTGGCACGCCGCACCCTGTCGGTCACAATGACCACTTCGTCGAGCTCAATTACACCGTCCAGTTCCACATCTAATTGCCGGTTAGCCGATAAATCAGTCCTCTCGTCAAAAGATTGGTAACCCACAAAAGAAAAAATAACACGATACGTACCCGCCGGAACGGTAATGGAATAAAAGCCATAGTTGTTACTGATAGCAGAAGCTTGTAATTCCGGAAAGAATACCGTGACACCCGGCAATAATTCGCCCGAACCTTTCTCGCGCACATACCCGCTGAGCGTGCTCTTCCCCGTTTGTCCGGAGACGGCGGCGGCACACAGCAGCAAGAGGAATGAGCAAATAAATCTACGCATCGTGGAATGTCTGGATGACAAAGATAAATAAATTAAGGTAGAATTTGTGGAGAAACTTTGAATGAATGGTTAATTGTTTTAATAGATGCAGTAAATGTATTAAGTACGTAAAAATTGATTTATAGCTTGGTTTTTATTGCAAATATATAGACGGTGAAATATTGTGTTTTTCTTCGAAAATTATTTATATGTTTAAAAAAACATTAATTTTGCAGTTAATAACCAAATAAAAATCACATTTATGGATTTTAAAGACCAAATCAAGCAACTATCTGATAGAGTTGAAAAGTTGAAAGATAATATTGGTACAGAAGAAGCTACGAAAAATGCTTTCATTATGCCATTTATACAAACGCTTGGATATGATGTTTTCAATCCTTTAGAAGTTATCCCTGAATTTGCATGTGATATTGGAACAAAAAAAGGTGAAAAAATTGATTATGCAATTATGAAAGATGGAGTTCCTATGATACTTGTGGAATGTAAACATTGGGGACAAGATTTAACGTTGCATGATAATCAATTGCTGCGATATTTTCATGTGTCGCCGGCTAAATTTGGTTTACTAACGAATGGCGTACTTTATCGTTTTTATACAGATTTGGAAACGCCCAATAAGATGGATGAAAAACCGTTCTTGGAGATCAATATTCTTGATTTGAAAGATGCTCATATCGAAGAATTGAAAAAATTTCATAAATCCTATTTCGATGTTGAAAATATTCTGAGTTCAGCGAGCGAACTTAAATATACAAATGAGCTAAAACGGGTTATAAATGAAGAATTTTCTAATCCGACTCCGGACTTTACTAAATTGTTAGCTCGACAAGTGTATGACGGAATGATTACGGCTAAAGTATTAGAGCAGTTCACTACTTTAGTAAAACGCTCCGTTTCTTCTTATATAAATGATATTATCACAGAAAGAATTAAAGCAGCTCTTAATAATAGTGTAGAAAAAGCAAAAGAAGTAGAGGCTACAAATGCTAATAAAATAGAGCTTGAAAATAATGAAGAAAAGATTGTGACAACAGTTGAAGAAATGGAGGGATTTATGATTGTAAAATCTATTCTTCGGCAAATTGTAGATGTAAATAGAATTACATTTAAAGACACACAAAGTTATTTCAATGTCACAGTAGACGGAAGCGTCCGTAAATCAATTTGTAGATTTTACTTTAATAACCGTAAGAAATTTATCACTGTTCAAGGGGAAGATAAAAAAGACATACGAATAGATATTGAGAAACTTGATGATATCTATCAACATGCAGATGTTCTTATTAGGTCGTTGAAACAGATAATAGAGAGCTAAATAAGATCTTGTTAAAAACAGGAATCCAAAGGATTCAAATGTTTATAGCATGAAAGGCATGTGGTAGTATATGACCCCGTAGGGGTCATATATTGTGTTTGTATTAACGATGCTACAAATATTCAATCCCTTCGGGATAAGCTTCAAAATGACATTCATGAAATAAAAAATATGGCTGGAACATTTACCCAAATTTATATTCAAGTGGTTTTTGCTGTTAAAAACCGGGATGCTCTTATTCATTCAACTTGGAAAAATGAATTGTATAAATACATTACGGGCATTGTGCAAAACAAAGGACAGAAAATGTTGGCCATTAATGGAACTTCGAATCATATTCACTTTTTGATTGGCATGAAACCTGCTTGTTGCCTTTCGGACTTAGTTCGCGAGATTAAAAAATCAAGTGATACATTTATTAAAGAGAAGAATTTTACGAAATATGCATTTCAATGGCAAGAGGGATTTGGCGCTTTCTCATATAGTCATTCAATGCTGGACAATGTAATTCAATATATTCAGAAACAAGAAGAGCATCATAAAAACAAAACATTTCGAGAGGAATATTTGGACTTTTTACACAAATTTGAAATAGCATTTAAAGACGAATATTTGTTTGATTGGATGGAGGAATAGCATCGAATCAGATGCAATCCCCTGTTGGAATGATAAATCACAAACAGTTATAGCTTCCTTCCGCATTTTCCTTCCTCTCTAAAATTTTCTCCATTTGCAAAATCCGAAATTTTTTTATACTTTTACAGGATAATTATGTACGATTATACCTACATACAAAAATTGTATCATCACGAAGGACGCGGGCTTTATGCGTGCCTGATATGCTGATGCATTGATGCGCTTAGCTTTCGGCCGAAGCGTGTCGTCTTTTCTTTATTTTATCAATACATCATTCATTGTTTTATAGAGCTGTTTACAGTGTTTTTGCACCTGCAACAGAATCTCTTAAATTATCAAATCCGTATGCAAGGATTGATTTTCGATATAAAACGTTTTACTATTCACGACGGGCCCGGTATCCGCACTACGGTGTTCTTTAAGGGATGCCCGCTGTCGTGCCGATGGTGCCATAATCCGGAGAGCATCTCGCCGGAAACGGAAACCGTTACTAAACATATATTGTTCGATGGCCGCATGATGATACGTACCGAAACTATCGGCCGTTACTATACCAAAAACGAGTTGCTGGAGGAAATTTCAAAAGATAAAATTTTCTACGACGAGTCGGGTGGGGGTGTGACGTTCAGCGGTGGCGAGCCTTTGTTGCAACATGCATTTTTGAAAGAAATGCTCATTGCCTGCCGTGCCAACGGCATTCATACCGCGTTAGATACTTCGGGTTACGCCGGCGAGAAAATTTTTCAGGAAATAGCACCGTTAGCCGATTTGCTGTTGTTTGACATCAAGGAATTGGACGAAACGCGCCACTTCCATGCCACGGCTGTTTCCAACAAACCGGTTATGCAAAATCTCGAATGGTTATCTGAATCGAAAATAAAAACCATTTTGCGGGCGCCCATTATTCCCGGTTTTACGTTGAGTGATGAGTACACCGAAGCATTGAAGAGATTCTTGTTGTCATTGGAAACGGACAATATCCGCGAGATTGATTTGTTGCCTTATCATGCGACGGCGGGGCATAAGTACGAGCGTTGCGATTATGAAAACCGCATGGGTGATATGAAAACGGTGGAGAAAAACGCTTTGATTCCGATGAAAACCGAACTCGAAAAAACCGGATGGACGGTGAAAATAGGAGGGTAGCCCCCGAAGGGGGAGATGAACGCTGAATTTGTCATTCTGAACGAAGTGAAGAATCTCTATACAAACGATGAGTTATGAACGATGAATAGCGCGAAGCACGTTATTCCGAACGAAACGATGAAGCAACCTATCAAAAACGATGAACGCTGAATTTGTCATTCTGAACGAAGTGAAGAATCTCAAACATTGAACTTGAAACTGTAAACATTAAACAACAAACATCATCAACCATACATAAAAAAATGATGACCGAAAGAGTAAAAAAATTACGCGAACAAAGTCTCCAAGCCATCAACATCTTGTCGCACGAACGCGCCGTATTGATTACCGAACTATATAAAAGTCCGAAAGCGCAGCAGGTGTCTGTGCCGGAATTGCGCGCCCTGAGTTTCGAACATATGATGATGAACAAATCATTATGCATCAACGAGGGCGAATTGATTGTGGGCGAACGCGGCCCTGCGCCGAAAGCCACGCCTACGTATCCCGAAGTGAGCCTGCACTCGCTGGCAGATTTGCAAATGCTGAACGACCGCGATAAGGTGTCGTTCAAGGTAAGCGAGGAAACGAAGAAAATCTATAAGGAAGAAATCATTCCTTTCTGGACGGGAAAAACCAATCGAGACAAGGTGATGGAGAACGTGGGCGATGAGTGGATTGCCGCCTACAAAGCCGGTATTTTTACCGAATTTCAGGAACAACGTGCGCCGGGGCATACCGTGGCAGGCGATAAAATTTACCGCAAAGGCATGTCGGATATTATCGACGATATTGAGGAAAGCATTGCCCGGCTCGATTTTCAAAACGACCCGAAAGCCTTGGATAAGCGCGACGAGTTGAAAGCGATGCGCATTGCAGCGAATGCTATCATCGGATTTGCCTGCCGCCATGCCGAGAAGTTAGAAGAAATGGCTAAGACTGAAATGGACGCTATTCGCAAGGCCGAATTGGTAGAAATGGCACGTGTATGCCGCAAAGTTCCTGCTCACAAACCCGACACGCTGCACGAAGCTTTGCAATATTATTGGTTTGTACACTTGGGTGTGATTACCGAGGTGAACCCGTGGGATTCCTTCAATCCCGGCCGTTTAGACCAGCACTTGTATCCGATTTACAAAAAAGAAATCGAAGCAGGCACGCTTACCAAAGAAAAAGCAGTAGAGTTGTTGCATTGCTTCTGGATTAAATTCAACAACCATCCTTCGCCGCCGAAAATGGGCGTGACCGCACAGGAAAGCAATACGTACACCGATTTTTGCAATATCAATGTGGGCGGCGTGAAACCCGACGGTTCCGACGGCGTGAACGAAATGTCGTACATTTTGTTGGATGTAATTGAAGAAATGCGTTTGCTGCAGCCGAGTTCCAATATTCAAGTAAGCAAAAAAGGCCCCGATGAATTTATCAAATGCACGTTGCATATTCTGAAAACAGGTTTTGGGCAACCTTCTATTTTCAATACCGATGCCGTGATACAAGAGTTGTTGCGACAAGGAAAAGATATCGTAGATGCGCGTAACGGAGGCAACAGCGGTTGTGTGGAAACCGGCGCTTTTGGCACCGAAGCATATTTGTTGACGGGTTATTTTAACCTGCCGAAGGTTTTGGAATTGACGTTGAATAACGGAGTCGATCCTATTACCGGTACGCAACTGGGCTTGCCAACCGGCGATCCGCTTTCGTTCCGCTCGATGGACGATTTGTTGGCGGCTTATCGCAAACAAGTGAATCATTTTGTAGATATCAAAGCCCGTGGCAACAATATCATCGAGCGATTGTTCATGCAGCATATTCCGGTGCCTTTCCTGTCGCTGGTGATTGACGATTGTGTGGCAAACGGAACGGACTATATGTGTGGCGGTGCGCGCTACAACACTTCGTACATTCAAGGCGTGGGAACCGGTACGATTAGCGACTGTCTGGCCGCTATCGAATACCATGTGTTCGACAAGAAGAACATTACGATGAAAGGCTTGCTGGAAGCGCTGACGAACAATTTTGAAAACTACGAAGAATTCCGCTACGAATTGGTGTACAACACACCGAAATACGGAACCGATAACGACTATGCCGATAAATATACCCGTGCCGTGTTCGAGATTTATTACGATGCCGTAAACGGCCGCCGTACGCCGCGCGGAGGTATTACCCGAGTGAATATGTTGCCGACGACCTGCCATGTGTATTTCGGGCAAAAAACGAAAGCCTTGCCCGACGGGCGCAAAGCTTACGAACCGCTTTCGGAAGGCATTTCTCCTGTGCAGGGTGCCGATGTGCTCGGGCCTACCGCCGTTATCAAAAGCGCGGCTAAAATCGACCATCTGCGTACAGGTGGTACGTTGCTGAATCAAAAGTTCACACCGTCGTTCTTCGACACCGAAGAATCTATCGATAAAGTGTGCAAGTTGGTGCGTTCGTATTTCCGCATGGACGGACACCATATTCAGTTCAACGTCGTTTCGGCCGACACCTTGCGCGACGCCAAGAAACATCCCTACAACTACCGCGACTTGATTGTGCGTGTGGCCGGCTACAGCGATTATTTCAACGATTTGATAGAACCTTTGCAAGACGAAATTATTCACCGCACGGAACATTCCGGCGTGTAGAAATAATACCCCCAAACCCCCTGAAAGGGGCTAAAAGCACTGTTTTCAGTCCCCTTCAGGGGATTTAGGGGTAAAGAGGCGTGCATCTAACCTAAGCAAGGAGAGCCCGACTGATTGTAATGATTGGTCGGGTTTTCTGATTCTCTGTTTAACCGCTTTTAATCGCAAAGGTCGCAGGGCCCGTCATTGAAGATTGCTTCGTTCCTCGCAATGACGGCGAAGCAATCTGTTTTTACCACAAAGGCACACAAAGTAAAAGGCAGAAATTTTCTTTGTGATACTTTGTGAGGGCTTAGTGGTTAAAAAATCGAAACAAAACCATACCTTTACACCGTTTTTCTTAACACGACTATGAAACACTTTTTAGCTATTGATACGTGGGAACGCAAAGAAATTTTCGAATGGTTCGTGAAATTCGAAGAACCGTTCTTCGGCGTGTGTGTGGATATCGATTGCACGAATGCTTACACAAAATGCAAACAGGAAGGGCATTCTTTTTTCTTGTATTACCTGCATAAATCCCTGGTGGCTGCGAACGGCACGGAGCCTTTCCGCTACCGTGTGGAGGACGGCCGCGTGGCGGTGTACGACGAAGTGCATGCCGCCCCCACCATTATGCGTCCGAACGGCACTTTCGGGTTTGCCGATTTTCGCTATTACAAAGATTTTGCCGCATTTTGCGAAGCAGCCAATAAAGAAATTGAGCGGATACAGCAATGCACCACCTTGTTCCCACCTGCGGCACCGGAAAATGTGATTCACTATTCGTCCGTTCCGTGGATTAAGTTTACGGCCTTATCGCACGCGCGTTGCTTTTCGTGGCCCGATTGTTCGCCCAAAATTTCGTTCGGCAAAATGACCGAGGCCAACGGCCGCCGCACGATGCCGGTTTCCGTGCATGTACACCACGCTTTAGCCGACGGCTATCAAGTGGGCTTGTTCATTGACGAATTTCAACGGTTGATGAATGAATGATGTTTTGCTCGGAATAAAACAATACCGCTTTGACAAACGTAATATTCCAATCACAATTAGAGTAAACGTTTGTAGCATCGGCATTATCCCGGAAACAGATAGCATAAAATATAATTCACTTTGGTATTACATAGGGAAAGGGGTGTCTTTCAAAATGTCGCAGATTGATGTCCTACGGACAATCTTTGATACCTTTTTTGCTTTTTCTATTGATATTATTGTCCTAACGGACAAACATTCTCCGTAGGAGAACAATATCAATAGAAAAAACAAAATGAGGTGGCAAAAATTGTCCGTAGGACATCAACCTGCTACATTTTGAAATGCACCCCTTTTCCTATGTAATACCAAAGTGAATTATATTTTATGCTATCTGTTTCCGGGATAATGCCGATGCTACAAACGTTTACTCTAATTGTAATTGGAATATTACGTTTGTC
>JAVBOD010000102.1:0-15993 GCA_031551045.1 Bacteroidales bacterium | reverse complement strand
TGGCTGAACGAATATCAGGAAACGGTGTACAAGCGCTTGTCTCCCCAACTGAGCAACGAAGAAGCCGCCTGGTTACGCCACAAAACAAAACCTATTTAACCTTTAACTAAACTTTTATCTCATGAGTGTGTTTAATAAATTCCCCCGCACCTTCTGGATTGCAAATACCATCGAGCTGTTCGAGCGTTGGGCGTGGTACGGCCTGTTCATGCTTTTTGCCAACTACCTTACCGGCTCTACCGACATAGGAGCGTTAGGATTTACGCAATCCCAAAAAGGATTAATAATGGGCATCGGAACAGCCATTTTATATTTTCTTCCTTTAATTACCGGCGCTATTGCCGATAAATACGGTTACAAGAAAGTATTGTTGCTTGCATTCATCATCTATACTTCGGCATTCATACTTTTCCCACAAGTCAATACCTTTGTCGGTACGTTTGCCATGTACATCTATTTAGCTATCGGGGCCGCCTTGTTCAAACCGGTGATTTCGGCCACCATTGCCAAAACTACCACCGAAGAAACATCGTCTATCGGATTCGGTATTTTTTATATGATGGTTAATATCGGTGCGTTTTTCGGGCCGTTGGTAACCTTGGTGCTATACAAAGGCGGTTCATACGATATGGTATTTTATGTATCGGCAGGCATCGTAGCTTTGAATTTCATCATGCTGCTATTCTACAAAGAGCCGGCACGCATGGTTAATGACGAACCATTTTCACAAGCCATCGGTACGGTGTTCAGAAATGTTTACACGGCATTGAAAGATTATAAATTTTTAATTTTCTTATTATTAGTTGCCGGATTCTGGACGATGTACTACCAATTATTCTATACGCTTCCAGTATTTATCGGGCAATGGGTGGATACCTCCGTCGTATATCAATTCTTTGCCCAACATCTGCCTTTCTTCGCCAATCATTATGGAGCCAATGGACAAATGGATGCCGAGTTTATTACCAACTTCGATGCCATGTTTATCATCATTTTCCAGCTTATGGTATCGACCATTGTGATGAAATGGAAACCGCTCAACGCCATGATGACCGGATTTTTAGTTTGCTCCATCGGCATGGCGCTTACGTTGATGACACAAGATGTAATGTTCACGATTGTGGCGCTGTTCATTTTTTCAATAGGAGAAATGTCGAGCTCGCCTAAAATTACCGAATACATCGGCCGCATTGCCCCGCCCGATAAAAAAGCGTTGTACATGGGTTGTTCGTTTATTCCCGTATGTGTCGGCAGTTTATTGGCCGGCGTCGTATCCGGCGATGTTTACGGGATGCTCTCGGATAAAGACGCCATCATACATCGCGAAGCGGCCGCACAAGGGTTATCGCTTTCCGACCATCTTTCGAAGAGCGACTATTTTTCGCAAGCCGCCGCGCAAATGAACCTATCGCCTGCCGAATTGACCAACTTTTTATGGGATAAGTACCATCCTTCTTCCATTTGGATGGTGGTGTTGGCTATCGGGCTGATTGCGGCGGGAGGATTATTTTTGTATGACCGGTATTTATTGAATAAAATAGAAAAGTAAAAAACACTGTCATGCTGAGCAGTGCGAAGAACCGGAAAAAAGAGTGAATCTGTAAAAGGAAAAATTGCTTTCCCGCCCTGAGGGACAATGACGAACAGCTTCTTCGCTTCGCTCAGAATAACAAAAAAAGAAACAAAAAAAAGTAAAATATGATAGACTGGCTGGTAAATATTGATAAAGCGTTATTCGTTTTTTTGAACGGGCTGCATTGCGCATTCTTAGACCCGTTCATGATTTTTATGTCGCATATCTGGGTGTGGGTACCCTTGTATGTAAGCATTATATTTTTCTTTTTTTGGAAACGCAATTGGAAATTCGGCCTACTTGCACTGGGAGGACTCATCTTGACGTTTGCCTTGACAGACCTATTAGGCGTCCATCTTTTCAAGAACACGATACAACGCCTGCGTCCGTGCCACGAAGCGGAGTTCCAAGGAATCATTCACCTGCTGGAAAATTGCGGCGGGCAGTTCAGTTTTATCTCCAACCATGCCGCCAATACGTTCGGGTTAGCCATGTTCACTTCGCTCTTTTTTCGAAAAAAATGGTACTCGTGGTGCATTTTCAGTTGGGCGGCGCTGGTAAGCTACAGCCGTATTTATGTAGGGAAGCATTATCCGCTTGATATTATTTGCGGAACGGCTTTCGGCCTGCTGATAGGCTATGCGGTTTATAAACTTTGCGAATATGTACGGAAAAGATTTTTAACCCACTAAATTATAATGCTATGCTTTGTATTTTTGACAAAACAACAAACCCTTATTACAACTTAGCCTGCGAAGAATACTTATTGAAGAATTTTGAAGAGCCGATATTCCGTCTATGGCGTAATGAACCTTCCGTGATTGTTGGCTGTAATCAAAATACTCTGGCTGAGATAAACCACGCTTTTGTTCGGGAGAACAATATTCCCGTGGTACGAAGGCTTTCCGGCGGCGGCGCTGTATTTCACGATTTAGGAAATATAAATTATTCATTCTTTATGAATAAGATATCCAACGTGAATACGAACGACATTTTCAGGCGTTTCACGCGCCCGATTATTAATGCCCTGAAAACGTTGGAAGTAAATGCTGCGTTGGAAGGGCGCAACGACTTAACGGTAGATGGTAAAAAAATATCGGGAAATGCCGTGCATATCGACAGATCCCGCATTTTACACCATGGCACGCTCCTCTTTTCCGCCTCTATTGCAAACTTATCGGGAGCGCTACAATCGCGTCCCGAAAAATTTATCGACAAAGCCGTGAAATCTACTCGCAGTAGAGTTTCAAATATTAGTGAACACTTGAAAAAATCGATGTTGATTGAAGAATTTATCATCTACCTGCAACAACATATCCTTACGGCATTGGATGAATTTACCTATTATGATTATACCCCTAAAGACATCGAAGCCATCCAGTATTTAACCGACACAAAATATGCTACCGACGAATGGAATTACGGAAAATCTCCCGTATATACCTTTTCAAAAGTAAAGCGCACAGAAGGCGGCATTGTAGAAATTTACCTCAATGTAGAAAGGGGGATGATAGTTGACCTTAAAATTCTCGGCGATTTTTTCGGTGCACATGATATTGCATTTTTGGAAGAAACACTCAAAGGTTGCGAACACCAGTACAAAGCCATCATCAATCGATTATGCGATGTAAATCTGAACGATTTTATCAGCAACGTAAGCAAAGAGGATTTTATCGATATTTTTTTCAACTCTTAAACCATGTTCAAACGAAAGTTCTACCTGTGGATTACGATAGCCCTATTGGTCATCATTGCTGCTGCATTTTTTTATGTACGCTACCAAAACATCGAAATGGCCATTGTGGATGAACCGGTAGTTGTGGAAGAAATCCCGGTGATGATGGAATACGGCATTCCCGTCAATGACTATAGAATAGAAGACGGCGTTATTAAGAAAAATCAAACATTCGGCAGCCTAATGCATGCCCTGAATATAGATGCATCGCTTATTTATCAACTCACACAAGCCGCCGACACTATTTTTGATGTTCGTAAGATACAAGCCGGAAAACCTTACAGTATCTTCTACACTACCGACAGCCTCGCTAAACCCGTGTGCTTTGTATATGAAGAAACCACGGTAGATTACATTCTTTTCGATTTCAGAGATAGTATTCGCGTATCGCGCAACTCCAAGCCGGTGAACACCATCACCAAATACGGCGAAGCAGTGATTACCTCATCGCTATGGAAGGACATGAAAGACAACAATCTCCATCCGTTACTCACGATGGAACTCTCGGATATTTACGCCTGGACAATTGACTTTTTCGGCTTACAAAAAGGAGATAAGTTAAAAGTAATTTATGACGAGCGCTATGTTGATTCCACCATCGTTGATATAGGCGACATCCACGCTACGTGCTTTACTCATAACGGAGTAGATTATTACGCTTTTTACTACCTGCAGAACGAAACACCGGGCTATTGGAACGAGAACGGCGAGAACCTGCGGAAAGCCTTTTTAAAAGCGCCGTTGAAATTTTCGCGCATCAGTTCCGGTTTTTCGTACGCACGGCTGCATCCCGTTTACAAGATTGTGCGGCCGCACACCGGCGTAGATTATTCGGCTCCGACAGGCACTCCGGTCATGAGTATCGGCGATGGCACGGTGATTTATAAACAATATCAAAATGGAGGCGGCAATACGGTAAAAATACGCCACAACAGTGTTTACACCACAGGCTATCTGCATCTGCGCCAATACGCCACCGGATTGAGTATTGGCAAACATGTGAAACAAGGTGAAATTATCGGCTATGTGGGAAGCACCGGTACTTCCACCGGCCCGCATCTCGATTTCCGCGTGTGGCAAAACAACAAACCGATAAATCCGTTAAAAATGCAATCGCCTCCGGCAGAACCTATCATGCAGGAAAACAGGACGAGCTATCAACATTTGGCAGATTCATTGCGCAGGCAATTGGATGCGATGTAGTAAAAGGCGCCGGAAATTGTTCGAAAAGCCGGAAATCATTCGCAAAGGACACAAAGATTCACAACGTTGGTGAGAACAATGCGCGCGCTTGGCGAATCTTCATGCTACTGCGCATTATTTCAAAATCGCCGTTTCCAATTCTTGCAACACGCTTGCAGCATCCACCACCGCGCCCTCGTCATTGATAACTCCTAAAAGAAAAGCTCCGCTCCAACGCATGATGATATCATCGTTGTAACGGTCTTTCAGCGTAATTTGCCGTCCTTCCTCCGGCGCAATAGGTTGCTTGGTGAATGTGAGATAATCCCTCAGCATTTTTTCGGCACCTTCTTTGGTTTTCCCGTCCAAAATAAACAGAAAATATTCTTTTCCACCTGTTCTATACGCCGCTCTGTAGGCCGAATGCAGAAATCTATGCCCTAAAAAACTTTCTACGATATACACTTCCGAACGGGCCTCTTTATCAGCCTCCGGAAAAGCTTTCAGCAAGTCGGGAAAGGCCGGATTAGCCTCAATCTTATCCGCCAATGCACGGGCAATTTGCTCCATTGCGGCGGCCGTTTCCGGCGACTTATCATGCGTTTGCATCTTCACATACACACTTCCCGAAAGGAAGTACAGCATAGCCGGTTCTCGATAAGCCTCTGTTCCGATATGCAAAAAATCCGAGCGAGGAGAACGTTCCCCGGAATAAGCGCAAAATGCATCGGCCGGCGAAGCGTGGCGATACATTTGCAAGGTAATATATACCTCCGAATTGTTTTTCGTGTAGTCAACGGCTGTCATTTCCACAAAATTGCAAATAAGAAACGCATCGGCCCCACCATTAATACGGTCGTACAAATTTCCGGAATCAAACACTTCTACCTTGTCGGAAATGCTCCAACCTTCGATAGCCGGAAGATACGCAACCAATTGCCGGGATGTTTGTGCACAAAGGCAAGCAACAAACGTTTGCAATAATAAAAATAGAAAATACTTTTTCATTTGGGGTATCAAATCTGAAATAATTGAGAATTTTAAATAATCGCTGTAATTTTACGCCAAAAATTCGCCGGGGACAGCAGCGATACGTGCAATGTCTTTTACTTTTTCGGCGACGGCAAATCCGGAAACGCAATGCACCTTACAAGCACTACAAGAGGCACAAGGATTTGCCGGCAATTGCAATTCGGCAATCGTTTCTTTAGCCAATGCAGCATGATGATAACCGTAATTATACATATAGGCCCGCATTAAATCGGGAATCGGTAAATGTTGCAGGCATTGCGATTCGCATTGCTTACACTGCTGGCAGTACAAAGTGGGAATAGCATCGGCCTGCGCCAAAAAGGCTTTTTCGTCGCTCGTATAATTGATATCGACGGCCGCATTCAGGCAGACATCCATTTCGTCAAAATTGGTAAATCCGGGAATGGCAGTCGTCACATTTTTATCTTGCAGCGCCCATTTCAAGGCAGCGGGAATATTTACATCTTTAGCTCCTGCCATCGTTTTCATAGCCACCACTCCAATGCCGGCGCTGGCAGCCCGTGCTATAGATGCTTTCACATCGTCCACATTTTTCTGGCGGAAATTATAGGAAGTAAGCACTACTTCCAGAAATTTACTCTTCACCACCGCATCAATCACCGCCGGTTCATTGGAATGTGTCGAAACACCGGCATGTTTGATGACTCCTTTTTCCTTTAACTCTTTTAATACATTCAACAACGGTTCGTTGAGTACTTCTTCTTCTTTCGACAAAGCGTGCAAATATAAAATATCTACATATTCCAAACCTAAGCGTGCCATACTTTCGTTAAATTTTTCAAGGAACAACCCGGCGACATTATCGCCAAAGGAAGGTTTAACCTTCGTAGCCAGCACAAACGAACTGCGAGGAACGTCTTTAAACACTTTTCCCAACATCTGTTCATTGTTTCCCGACTGGTAGCCATTCGCCGTATCGAAATGAACAATACCGGAACGCAATGCCGCTTTTACCAAATTCGGATTATCGGCACGCATCACCCCCATGCTCAGAATGGGAAGTTTAATGCCGGTATTTCCCAAAACGCGAACCTCCATATCCGCCTCGTTACTGTCCAATAAGGTAGAATTACGCTGTTTTCCCAATAAAGAAAGGGGAAACAACAAGCCTGCACTACCGGCGGCCGTGCAGCGCAAAAAATGCCGGCGATCCATATTTTTCATAAGATAATGTATTACTAGGTTAAAAAATAAAAAGACTGACGTCACAAATATAACTTATTTTTTATAAAAATAATTAACAGAAGGTTTTCACGTTTGTTTGTTTTTACTATCTTTGTATTCTGAATAACTTGGCATGTTTTCTTTTTTGTATATCTTAATTGCAATTATCGGCGAAATAACTATGTTTATTACTGGCATGGTTATACTGCTTTTTACCCTTCCTTTTGATAAAAAACGCCGCATCATCCATTATCATTCTTACGTTTGGGGACTTATGCACTTCTGGCTTAGCCCGTGGTGGAAAATCCGGTACAGCGGCGGTGAAAATGTTAAGAAAAATAAAAATTACATTATCATCAGCAATCACCAATCCATGCTGGATATTTGCCTGCTTTACAAAATACCTAAGTTGTTCAAGTGGATTTCGAAAAAAGAGGCCTTGAAAATTCCTGTTGTGGGATGGGCGCTGTGGCTACACAACGATGTGTTGATTTCGCGCGGAGAGAGCAGTAGCGTCAAAAAAATGATCCGCGATTGCCAAAGCTGGCTTAAACGTAATGTGAGCATTATCATGTTCCCCGAAGGCACCCGCACAAAAGACGGCCAAATACATGCTTTTAAAGAGGGGGCTTTTGTATTGGCAAAGATGACTAAAACGGCTATCCTTCCGGTAGTGATTGACGGAACTTATGATGTACTTCCTAAGAAAGGGTTAAAGTTAAAACGCAAACAACTATTTCAAATACAGGTATTACCGGAAGTAAGCGAAGAAACTATTGCTCAAAAATCTGTTAAAGAGCTAAAAGAAGAGCTATACGACACGATGAGAAAGGCACATGAAGAAATGGCTCCTGAAAAATATAAAAACTAACCGGCTCTGATGAACTATACACCACAAAACGTGGTGGAAAACTAAATATTATTAATTATTTAATAACTAGATAGTTATATAACTTATGAAAAAATTATCAACATTTTTCCCACTGTTCCAGAAGGGATATTAAAAATTTATGTTAATTTTGTATTATGTATTTAAATACCTTTTTTAAAATAAAGATAATGAGAACATACATGCGGAAAGGATTCGTTAGTCTCATGGCGCTTGCGATAAGTTCTTCGTTTGCTTTTTCGCAAACCCTAAGTTTCACGGCCACACTTAATGACGTTAGCAAGCCTTGCCCGCCACAGAGTGTGACTTTCAAGATTGATCCGACATGGGTAGCCGCTCACACCATCAGCTCCGTTGAGTTTGACTATGAAGGTACCGGCCAGTTTTCAGCGCCGGTTGCTTACAACCCCGGCGCTCTCCCATTCCACAACTACGGCACAGACGGCATATTTACAGTGACACTACGCGTTACCTACGACGGCGGAACCATAGGAACAGCCATCACAACCGTTACTATTCATGCTGCGCCGATTGTTACATTTACTCCCACAAATCCCATCATCTGTCCGGGCGACCCCGTGCAATTCAATGCTTCTGTAACGAATGGAGTAACTGTTTCGGACTGGGCATGGACATTCGGCAATGGTACTACACTGTCCGGAGGCAATACGCCGAACCCTCGCGTGAGCTTTAATGAAACCACGACGGTTAATCTTGTAGCTGTTTCAGATAAAGGCTGTAGAAGCGACCAGGTTACAGGAAGAGTGGAAGTATATACACTCCCTCTCCCGAGCTTTTCCCTTTCCGGAAACCAGTGTGTGGCAGGAAGTCCGATTTCTTTCATTAACATTACCAATGAAGCCGGCCTTTCGTCATTCGGCTATGAATGGTATGTAGGAGCGGCGCTTGTTTCTTCCGACAAAAATATGTCGTACAGTTTTCCTGCAGCAGGCAGCTATGTCGTTAAACTTAGAATAAAACTTCCCGGCGGTTGCTTTAAAGAGTCACAACAAACGGTTACCATCGGCAGCCCTGCGCCCACTATCGCCAGCCCGATTGCTAACGCTACACATTGCAGCAATACCAGCGTAACGTTCTCTACTACCTATAACAGCAATTATAATTATTTATGGGACTTCGGCGATGGCTACACCAGTACGGTGTACAATACTACCCATTCATACACCACCACGTCGGATATGAATTACACCGTTAAATTAACGGTGACAGACAAGAGGAACGGATGTGCCGGCACTACCAGCATACCTATTCAAATTATTGTAAAGCCAAGCCCGATAATAAGCATAGTATCTTTCTGCGGCACTAACTACACTATTAATTATAGCGATAGCCGGAATTATGTTACCGACCCGGCTTTTACGTGGAACTTTGGCGATGGAAATACCTCGAATGTGAAATCGGGAAGCCATACATACCTGACTCCCGGTACAAAAACCGTTACTTATACGGCAGACAATGGCGGCGGTTGCACATATACCAACACCTACACCACGCATGTAGGCAGCCCCGCGGCAGACTTCAATTTCACGGCTGTGGGCAGTTGTTCCGATGCGGAAGTGCCTTTTAATGCAATTCCGGACACACGCTATACCGGCCTCACTTATAGATGGGATTTTGGCGATGGAATAACAACCGGCGCATCTACCAACCCGAATACCAGCCACAAATTCCCGGCATCTTTAACAATTAAAACATACACGGTAACACTGACGGTGACCCGTGCCGACGGCAAGTGCCCTGTTACTGCGAGCAAAACAATCACCATTTATCCTAAACCGGTGGTAACATTAAAAGCAGACACCACCCGTAGCTGCGCTACGCCGTTTACGGTTAATTTCACGGCCAACACTATAGGAGGAACGCCACCACTGACTTATGACTGGATATTCAACGGAGGAACCGGAATAACCCCCGGCCCCGCTACGACTACTGTTCAAAGAATGTACACCCCCACTATAAACCCTTGCCAAGGAAACACTTATGGTTACGATGCCCGCGTGAGGGTAACCGATAACTTTGGTTGCGTATCGGAAGCTTTGCAGGCCATTACCATCAAAACACCCGGCATCAGGTACAAAACAATCACCACTACTTGTTTTTGGGCTTTCATAAATATGGAAACCACTAATTTATTTGCCGATGATGAAGCGGTAAGTTACATCTGGGACTTTGGTGACGGCACCGCCCCTGTTACCACTACTTCGCTAAACATGGGACATTACTATAACATGACCGGCCCTCAATCCTACACGGTAAAAGTCACCATACAAACTTCCTGGGGTTGCTCCAATTATTGTTCGTTTACCGTAACACCGCTCTATTGCACGACACCCGGCGTTCCTCCGTGGGTAGTTATTGATAACCCTACAGATCCCGGGCAGGGAACGGAAGGTGCGCTGCCTTTTACGGTACAGCGTTTTTGTAACGATCGCTATAAATTTACCTTTACCGACCCGACAACAAGCCCTAATAGCGAGATTATATCATGGGATTTCGGCGATGGCATAAAAATCGATACTACCGGAGGCTATGTGGTGCCCAAAACAGTAACACACACCTACGATAGCTCTGCCAAGGGTTATGCCCCCAAGGTCATACTCACCAGAAAAGACCGTGTTACCGGCGAGGTTTCCTATTATTACATTCCCGTAGCTATTATCGACGAGAAATCGGATTTTAAATCAACCACATCGGTAGGCGGTACCACAAAAGCATGTTTGGGACAATCTTTTACCTTCACGCCTCAGGGTATTACAGCCAAATACATCAACAGATACATTTGGCAATCTATCAAACAACCCAGCGGGCCGATAACAACCATACAAACCATTCCCAATGCCGGAGGTTCTAACAACGGAGGCAGTAGCCCTTATATGCCGGCAGCTCTTACTGCCTATGCGAATGCCGGTAAATACCAAATAAGGCTAATTATTGAAGATCTGTTCGGTTGCCGCGACACCTCTACGGTGCTCATTTCCGTGGGTTCTCCCGCTGTAGATTTCAGTACACTCGATGCCGTTGGTTGCGGCACTACGGTTACTCCTGTTTTCACCATCACGAATGACACACCGTACGACACGACTAAAATCGTACGATGGGTATGGAGTTTTAATGATGGAACAACAAGGACGGAAACAACCCATATCTCGCCCATCACACATACTTATACGGGCACCGGAAGTTATTATGCAAAAACTTATACGCCGCAGCTTACCATCACCGACAACAGCGGTTGTCAAGCCACCGCGAGTAAGACCAATAATATCGCCATCTATCAGCCCAAAGCGAATTTCACGATAGACAAACTTGAATACTGCGGGACACAATATGTTACTATTAAGAACTCTTCAGGCGTATCATTAGTCGGGCCTTATCCTACAGCAACTTATTATTGGGATTTTGGGGATGGCGTTACTGAAACAAGAACCAATTCAGCGAACTTTCTGCACTTGTACAACCCCGGAACGGATATTGAAAAAAAATATACGATACGGTTGGTTGTGAAGCAAGGTAATTGTACGGATACGCTTACACGGGTGGATTATATTAAATTTATACGCCCTAAAGCCGATTTCAGCATCGACAATCCGCTGGAATGTGTTCCTGCATTGCTCAAGTTCACCAATAGTTCCTTAAATGCTAAAGCAGCAAGGGCGGGTTCGGACAAAACAGCTCCGTATATATGGAATTGGGGCGACGGCAGCCCGCAGAAGGAGGCGGATTTGAAAGATGCCGAATATCAATACGGGCTATCGGGTAACTATAAAATCACCTTGCGTGTAAACGGTATCGACGGCTGTTGGGATACTACCAGCCGGAATATACGTGTGCGAGGCCCTCGTGGCGATTTGTTTACTACGCTTGCAAAAGGCTGCTTGCCGTTGCTTTTCCAAATGGAAGTGAAAAACGGCAGCAATATTTCAAAATATTACTGGGATTTCGGGGATTATTCCGTGAGCAACGACACATCGGCGGCAGAATACATATACACCACCCCGACCTATGGCAGGAGTGTTATTCGCCCGAACGTGAGGTTGGAAAGCCCTGACACATCGTCGTCGGGAGGTTTTTGCAGTATCTTGCTGGTCGCGAAAGACACGATTAAAGCAGACCGTATAAAAGCGAATTTTGAGATTATCCCTCTAACGACCTGTAGCGATAGCGGGTACGTGCAGTTTATCAATAAAACCGACACTACCTCTCCTACGCAATACACTTGGAACTTCGGCGACGGGAAACCGGTATCGCATGAAAAGCATCCACGCCATCTGTACGATACATCAGGCCATTACATGGTTACATTAATTGCGCATGCTCCTTATAGCGGCTGTACGGACACGCTAAAAATGATGAACGATTTGCAGATACATAATTTCCCGAGGGCAGCTATCTTAGGCCCCGACTCGCTTTGTTTATTCGAGACGATTATACTCAAATCATCGGTAACGACAAAGGGAGAACCGGTCAATACGTATCAATGGTTCGACAACAATACTCCCATATCCGACAGCACGGTGCTGGTATATCCGTTCACAACAGCGGGCATGCATACGATAAAATTAGTGGTTACCAGCGAATGGGGCTGTACCGACACTGTTAGTAAAAATATCAAAGTACATGCACTTCCGACCCACATTATACGGCAGGATACCGTGCTGTGCGAAAATGCCAGCGTTAAGCTATTCCTGCAGTCGGATGGAAAATATTTCTTATGGACAGGGCCTAACGGATACACATCGGCCACGAAAGAACCGGTGCTCACCAATGTAAAACCTGTTATGACGGGATGGTATAAAGTCCGCATAACCGAAATTCATGGATGCGCTTCCTATGATAGTGTATATATTAAGGTTAATCCGTTGCCGGCATTATTTATCGCGACGAACTCCCCGATTTGTAAAGATCAGACATTAAGGATTCTGACCACAACATCGCCGAACGTTCATACATGGAATTGGGTAGGCCCCAACGGCTTCACATTCCTTAGTGATTCGGCTAATTTAATAAGGCCTAATGCAACCGTAAACATGAGCGGAACATACGAAGTAACCGTAACAGATTCCAACTCTTGTGTTTCCAAAGCAAGCGCCAATGTAACCGTAAACCCGCTGCCCGGTATCACTAAGTTTACCAACACCCCGATATGCGCCGGCGGAACAATTACCATCAATCTGACAACTACCGGCAATCAATTCCATTGGGTTGGCCCCGACGGGTTTAATAGTACGAATAAGGACGTGAATATTCCGAACGCTACTGTCGCTAAATCGGGAACCTACAAAGTAACGGTAACCGACAATAACCATTGTAGTAATGTGGACAGCATTAAATTTACAGTACACCCGTTACCCATACTGTCTGCATCATCCAATTCGCCGATTTGCGATGGAGATATGCTCCGATTCAGTGCGGAAGCCAACGGAACGAACTCTTACGCATGGTCGGGCCCCACTTCCTTCTTATACCAAGATTTGAATATTACAGGGCCTTCGACACCGGTAAGAGCAAACGCTACAACGGCTATGTCTGGGAATTATACTGTTACCGCGACTGATAGTAATGCTTGTACATCGAAGAAAGATCTCATCGTGGTGGTAAATCAACGTCCTAATGCCGTCATAAATCCGATTCCACCGGTATGCGAAGGCAGCACTATTAAGCTGAATCTGCAAACCAACGGCAACACGTTCTACTGGACAGGGCCTAACGGTTTTAGCAGTACGGAAAAAGCGCCCAGCATTCCGAATGCTACAAGCAGTATGGCCGGCTATTACAAAGTAGCCATCACAGATAGCCACAACGGCTGTGTAAGAACCGACAGCGTATATGTAACCATTAATCAGTTACCATTTACACAACTGTCTTATAACACTCCGGTATGCGAAGGGAATGATTTAAGATTAGATTTGACGACCAGCGGCACACAATATACATGGACGGGGCCTAAAGGATTTACAAGCTCGGCCCAGCGGCCTGTTATCACTCCAACAACCTTGGATATGGCCGGATGGTATTATGTGAACGTGAAAGATGCCGCAAACTGTACATCACACGATAGTATCCACGTAGAAATTGACCAGCGAGTGCACCTCACAACATCAGGCGACACCTATTTGTGTATCGGCGAAAGTGTGGAAATTTGGGCAAATGGAAATACCAATCAATTTACTTGGACTCCGACAACAAGCCTCAGCAACCCTGCTATCAGAAACCCGATTGCCAATCCGACAGTAACCACGACGTACAGAGTTACCGGCCATAGCACGAATAGTTGTCCGAACGAAACAAAAGACGTTAAGATTAATATTACGGATTATCCGTTAGTGAGCTTCTCGCCTTCAGAAATAGCTGTTCTGGCCGGAGCATTGGTGACTTTGAAACCCTCGTATAGCAGTAATTCATACTATTACGAATGGACTCCGCCCACAGGCCTCAGTTGTATCAACTGCCAGCAACCTTCATTTACGGCACAACAAGATATGACTTATACTGTAACCGTAAGTACGCAATACGGGTGTAAGGCATCTGCCTCGATTAATGTCAAAGTAAGTTGTAATCCGGAGTCGGTATATATACCGAATGCATTTACTCCTAATGGCGACGGACTAAACGACAAGTTCCGCATCTTGGGGCATGGTATTAAAAACATTAAGAGCCTTCGTATATTCGACCGCTATGGCGGTTTGGTATTCTCTTGCTTTGATGCCGATTTAAATGATCCTACAGCTGCCTGGGACGGAACGGTGAGAGGTAAAGCCGTAGAAACTACCACCGGTTTTGTATATCAAATAGAACTTATTTGTACGGATGGCAATGTAATTCCATTCAAAGGTTCTGTATTATTGATAAAGTAATAAAAAGATGATCAAAAAAAGTAGCAAAATAGTCATCATATGCTGTAGCCTCGTTTTGTACTTCTTTGCGGAAGTGCAAGCACAAGATTTTCACTTGTCGCAGTACTTTGCCTCTCCATTAGCTATCAATCCGGCATTAACCGGAAAATTTGACGGCCTGGTACGGGCGACTATGAACTATCGTAATCAATGGCCGACTATTAATAATGCATACATCACCACCACCACTTCGGCGGAACTGAAAGTAACAGGAGACAGGCTTCCCGAACACGATGCAGTGGGTATCGGGCTCTTAGTAAATATTGATAGGGTTTTCAGCGGGATTTTAGCGACAAACCAATTTTCATTGGCAGCAGCTTATCATAAAGGGCTCGATAGCAGAGGGTATCACCATCTCACCGGAGCTTTACAGGGAACTTATAGTAATAAAGGGCTCGATTTATCACGATTATTGTTTGAAGATCAGCTTCTTCCGCTAATCGGCGGGGGACTTTCCCCTAGCCCGACCGGAGAACCTTTTGTGACAGATAATGTGAATTATTTGGAATACAGTGCGGGTTTAATGTACTCAGGTTCCACTAATATCAACAACATGTTTTATGTAGGAGGCAGTTTATATCATATCAACCGGCCGGAAGAGCATTTTATGGACTGGTCGTTTTATGTACAACGGCGTTACACCATACATGCCGGAGGTAATTTCCCGATATCCGATAGAGCGATGACTCACTTGAGTGGAATTTACATGCGCCAAGGCGGCAGTTACGAAACGGTTGTCGGTGGCGCTATTGAAACAAACCTTGCCAGCTCCCTCTCTAATAAACCTGTAAAGCTTTACACCGGCTTATGGTGGCGGGTCAACGATGCCCTGATTCCATATATAGGTTTAGCTTTCTTCGATTTCCGCTTGGGACTGTCTTATGACATCAACCTTTCCAAGCTGAGAACAACGTCAGATTACAAAGGAGGATTTGAGCTTTCGTTATTCTATACCTTTAATCCGGCATCCGTCAAAAAAATGTTACAAAAGCCCTGCGGCTGTCCTGATTTTTAGGAATATAGCAACAGTACGAAAGGAATATAATCCGGGGCTTTCTACCTCGGATTTTTTCGTATAATACATTAAAAATAAACAGCTTAACACACCTGTTCATAACTCAATGGCACATTTTATTCGCTTTTTTGCTACCTTTGCAAACTTGTAATACCGATAGATACATTGTAATACTCCAATCAGCATTGGAGTAAATGTTTGTAGCATCGGCATTATACCGGAAACGGATTAGCATAAATATAATTCACTTTGGTATAAAATCATTTAGTTCATGGACGCTGCAGTAAATTATTCGGAAGACAATATTATATCCCTTGAATGGCAGGAACACATCCGCCGCCGGCCCGGCATGTATATCGGAAAGCTCGGCGACGGCTCGTCACCCGAAGACGGGATTTATATTCTACTGAAAGAAGTGTTGGACAATTCCGTGGACGAATATGCCATGGGATTCGGCAAAAGAATCGA
>JAVBOD010000098.1:0-18531 GCA_031551045.1 Bacteroidales bacterium | reverse complement strand
TATAAGAAAAACAAAATCACGATGATTGATTTTTGGGCTTCATGGTGCGGACCTTGCCGTGCGTTCAATCCTACGTTAGTAAAAATCTACAACAAATACCACAAGAAAGGTTTCGAAATTTTTGCTACCTCATTCGATCGTCCTGACGGAAAAGACAAATGGGTGAAAGCTATTCAAGATGATAAATTAACTTGGATCCATGTATCCGATTTACAATTCTGGGATAACGCAGCCGGCAAATTATACTATGTTCGCTACATTCCTCAAAATGTATTTGTAGATGGAGAAGGCAAAATTATTGCAAGCCGTATAGGTGAACAAGAAATTGAAAAATTATTAGAAGATAATTTGAAATAATCTGTATTCTATAGAAACAACGAAAGCCTGACAGTGTAACGCTGTTGGGCTTTTTTTGTGCCTGTATGGAAATATTGTTGTAAATTTGTAGCCTTAAATCAAAAAAATATGACGCCGGACGAACTTTTCAAAAACCTGATAGCACACGCTAAAGAATACGGATTTATTTTCCAGTCGAGTGAAATTTATGATGGCCTAAGCGCCGTGTATGATTACGGACAAATGGGTGCAGAGTTGAAAAACAATATTAAGAACTATTGGTGGAGCGCCATGGTGCGGCTCAACGAAAATATTGTGGGTATCGACTCGGCAATTTTTATGCATCCGCGAATTTGGGAAGCTTCCGGCCACGTAGGCGCTTTCAACGATCCGCTGATTGATAATAAAGACTCTAAAAAACGGTATCGCGCTGATGTATTACTCGAAGACCACCTCGCCAAAATTGAAGAAAAAATAACCAAGGAAGTAGAAAAGGGCCGTAAGAAATTCGGCGAGGCCTTCGACGAAAAACAATTTCGTGAAACCAATCCGAATGTAGTACGCAATGCACAGAAAGCGGCCGAAATCACCCGGCGCATGAACGAGGCGTTGAATGCAAGCGATTTAACCGCCTTGCGCCAATTGATTATCGATTGCGAAATTGTATGCCCTGTTTCGGGGTCCCGTAATTGGACGGAAGTACGCCAATTCAACCTCATGTTCAGTACACAAATGGGAAGCGTGAGCGAAGATGCCAATGTGATTTACCTGCGCCCTGAAACAGCGCAGGGAATTTTTGTAAACTTCCTCAACGTACAAAAAACCGGGCGGATGAAGATTCCGTTCGGTATTGCACAAATCGGCAAAGCATTCCGCAACGAAATTGTGGCGCGCCAATTTATTTTCCGCATGCGCGAATTCGAACAAATGGAAATGCAATTTTTTGTGCGCCCCGGCGACGAAATGAGATGGTACGAACACTGGAAAGACATGCGCCTGCGCTGGCATAAATCGTTGGGGCTGGGCGATGGAAAATACCGCTATCACAATCACGAAAAACTGGCGCACTATGCCAATGCCGCCGCCGATATTGAATTTGAATTTCCCTTTGGCTTTAAAGAATTGGAGGGTATCCACTCCCGTACCGATTTCGATTTGGGGCGCCATCAAGAATTTTCGGGACGCAAACAACAATATTTTGATCCCGAAACCAATGAAAGTTATATCCCCTATGTAGTAGAAACATCTATCGGGTTAGACCGTACGGTACTGGCTGTGCTCTCGGCCGCTTATCACGAAGAAAAATTAGCCGACGGCGAAGAACGTGTAGTGATGCGCATTCCGGCCGTACTGGCGCCGGTAAAATTGGCAGTGCTACCGTTGGTAAAAAAAGACGGCTTGCCCGAAAAGGCGCGTGAAATAATGAACAGCCTGAAGTTCGATTTCAATTGCCAATACGACGAAAAAGACAGTATAGGGAAACGTTACCGCCGGCAAGATGCCATCGGAACGCCTTATTGCATAACGATAGACCATCAAACATTAGAAGATAATTGTGTAACCATCCGCGACCGCGACACGATGCAACAAAACCGCGTAGCTATCGACAAACTACGCGGCATTATTGATGAGCAAGTAAACTTGCGTAAATGGCTGGAGAGAATTTAATTTTTCAGGATTCTCATCCTTTTCTTTGAAACTATTTGTTCGGCGGAGTTTGGAATTCCGCCGTTTCTATTTTTTAAATTCCCTAAAACTCTGCATTCTTCGGTGTCCGCGGGAATGGAATCACGTCGCGAATATTGCCCATGCCGGTAACAAATTGCACCATGCGTTCGAAACCTAATCCGAAACCCGAATGCACGCAGGAACCGAAACGACGGGTATCCAAATACCAACTCATTTCTTCTACCGGAACATGCATGGCTTCCATACGCGCTACCAATTTATCGTAACGCTCTTCGCGCTGCGAACCGCCCACAATTTCGCCGATGCCGGGAGCCAATATATCCATGGCCGCCACGGTTTCTTTGCCGGGTTCACAACCGTCGTTCAGGCGCATATAAAATGCTTTAATAGCAGCCGGATATCCCGTCACGATAACCGGTTTTTTGAAATGTTTTTCTACTAAGTAACGCTCGTGTTCGCTTTGCAGGTCGGTGCCCCACTCTACTTTATATTGAAATTTTTTCTTTTTGTAAGGCGCACTGTCAAGCAGTATATTAATAGCTTCGGTATAGGTAATACGTTGGAATTTATTGTTCACCACAAATTCCAGCTTTTCCCACAAGCCCATTTCACTGCGTTTGTCCTGCGGAAGATTTTTTTCTTCGTCCTTCAATCGCTGGTCTAACAAGCGGATATCCGCCTCGTTGTGTTCCATCGCGTAGCGAATAAGATACTGGATAAACTCTTCGGCCAGGTTTTGGTTATCTTCAATATCATAAAAAGCCATTTCGGGCTCAATCATCCAGAACTCTGCCAGGTGGCGGGCCGTATTACTATTTTCTGCCCGGAACGTGGGGCCGAACGTATAAATATCGCCGAACGCCATAGCCGCCAACTCTCCTTCCAACTGTCCGCTGACGGTGAGGTTGGTGCTTTTACCAAAAAAATCTTCTTTGAAGTTGATGCTGCCGTCTTCGTTACGCGGCGCGCTGCCGTCGATAGGAAGCGTCGTCACACGGAACATTTCTCCGGCGCCCTCGGCATCACTGGCTGTGACGATAGGACTGTGCCAATACATAAATCCTTTTTCCTGAAAGAATTTGTGAATGGCATAGGCCAAAGCATTGCGCACCCGGAACACGGCGCCGAAAGTTTGTGTGCGCATCCGCAGATGAGCGTTGTCGCGCAAAAATTCGAGACTGTGTTTTTTCGGCTGGATAGGATATTTTTCAGGATCGCTATCGCCTAATATTTCAATGCCGCTTGCTTTGATTTCCACCGATTGCCCGCTTCCTTCGCTATTCACCAAATTGCCGATTACTTTGAGGCATGCGCCGGTCGTAATGCGTTTCAACGTATTTTCGTCGGTATTTTCAAAGTCAACCACCACTTGCATATTATCCGGCGTGCTGCCGTCGTTAAGGGTAATGAAACGGTTGCTGCGAAAGCTGCGCACCCAACCTTTAATAGTGACTTCGGAACCGATTTCCGGTTTGCTCAGTAATGCTACAATTTTAGTTCGTCCGGGAGTTTTCATAATTATCAATTTTTCTAAAAATGAGTTAGCAAAGTTACATTTTTTTTGATTTAATCCATCGCATCAATTCGCCAATCCAAAGCACTAAAGAGGTGGATGCAATAATAATTATCCAATCTTTCAGCGAAAGCGGCACCGTACGGAACACTTCTCCGCCAAAGCTCACAATGAGGATTTGCCCGACTAAAATAGCCAACGCAACCAGTAAAAATCCTTTACTTTTATTGAGTTGCGAGAAGGCCGACTTCCCGCTTAAAAACGTTTTTGCATTGAACAAATTCCAGAATTGCATCATCACAAAAATGGTGAAGAAACGCGACAAATCGTAAGGGCTTATTTCGCCATTATGTGTAAACAGGAAAAGCAGCCCCAGCAAGATTAACACAAACAAGCAACCGACAAACAATATACGAAAACGCATAACAGGGATTACAATAAAATCTTCGTTGCGGCGCGGTTTATTATTCATCACATTCGAGTTGGGAGGCAACGAGGCCAAAGCGCCTGCCGCAAAAGTATCCATAATGAGGTTCACCCATAAAATCTGCGTGACGGTCAACGGTAATTGGTGCCCGAAAACGGAACCCAGTAACACAATCAGCAAAGCGGCGACATTAATGGTTAACTGGAATAATAAGAAACGCTGAATATTCTGATATAACGAGCGTCCCCACATGACCGCCGTGGCAATACTGTTGAACGAATCGTCGAGCAGCGTAATATCGCTGGCTTCTTTGGCAACGGATGTTCCGCTACCCATCGACAAACCTACATTCGCATAATTCAAGGCCGGGGCATCGTTGGTTCCGTCGCCGGTAACAGCCACCACTTCGCCGCGCTTCTTGAGAAGCTGCACCAAGCGTTGTTTATCGGTCGGGCGGGCACGGCACATTACTTTCAAATATTTTACCCGTTTCAATGCCTCCTCGTCCGAAAGTTTTTCGAAATCGGGTCCGGTAATAATATTCTGCGCATCGTCACTGGAGTTCCAAATGCCGATTTGGCGGGCAATTTCGCGGGCAGTGCCGGGCGTATCGCCGGTCACGATTTTCACTTTGATGCCGGCATTTAAGCATTTGTTCACGGCTGCCGGCACGTCTTCGCGCACGGGATCGGAAATGGCTACCACACCCAAATACGTAAGGTTCGTATTGATTAACGCGCTACCGTCGAAACGCGGATTTTCGTCTTCCACTATTTCATAAGCAAAGCCCAACGTGCGCATGGCTTTGTTTTGATATTGCAACAACAATTCTTCTATCTTCGGCGCCGCTTCGGCGGCAGGTTGCAGCGCCCCATTAATACGCACGTTGTTCGATTTCGCCAACACCACTTCGGGCGCTCCTTTTACGTACAGCACTTTTTTCTTCAACTCCGGCGAGTAAACCAACGTAGCCATAAATTTACGTTCCGTCGAAAATGTTATCTGGTCAAGAATTTGTGCGGATTTCCGGACATCCAAATAATTTATCTGCTGCCCGTTCAGCCACAACAACAACGCTGCCTCCGTAGGATTTCCCAGCGATTTTATTTTCTGAGGATCGGAATAATCCAAATACGCCGTGGAATTTACCGCAACGCTTTCTTTTATCAACCAACTGATTTCATCGTCCGCCAAGCGCTGCCCGGGCAAAGCAAAAAATTGCGATTCGTACACCTGCATCTGGTTTTGCGTGAGTGTTCCCGTCTTGTCGGTACAGATGACCGTGGCAGCGCCCATGGTTTCGCAAGCGTGCATTTTGCGCACCAAATTATTGTTTTGCAACATGCGCCGCATACTCATCGCCAAGCTGAGCGTCACACTCATGGGAAGGCCTTCGGGGACGGCCACTACAATCAACGTAACCGCCACCATAAAATAGTGAAGCACGCGTTCGGCAATATCTAAGTTTATCCACGAATCCTTACTCAACGGATTGATGCCGAAAATGGCGCCGACACCCATCAACACAAGAAACGTGGCGAGGCCGAAAAACAACCATTTCCACCAACTTCCTTTGGCAATAATTTTCGGAACGGATTTCTTTTTCCCCAACAATTCAAAGGCGTTATACACAATCGGAACCCACACTTTTGCCAACACTACCATCATGGAAATAAGCGTCACCGCCAGAGAGCCGAGTTCTACCAAGGTGTAGGAAGCATGTCCCATAAATAAATCTTTCACGAACAACACAACAAATGTGAGGAGCGCCAAGGCAAAGCCCATCACGCTGATAAATTTCGCCAGTTTGTCGAGTTGTTTGTTAAGCGGCGTCACTTCGCCGGTTATTTCGGTAGCCCGTTCGGCCACTTGTCCGTATTCGGTGGCATCGCCCACTTTCCGCACTTCCATCGTGCCGTGTCCGTCCATCACTTTAGTGCCGCGCATCGCCCAATTGGAAGGATACGTCGCATCCAAATGAAAATCGGCCGGGCTGGTGGTTTTGCTGATGCTCGGTTCGCCGGTCAGGCACGATTCGTCCATCTGCATGGCCACCGTTTCGAGCAATTCACCGTCGGCAGGCACTTCTTCTCCGGTTTCCAGCAACACGATATCGCCCACCACGACTTCTTTCCGGGAAATCTCGCTCACATTGCCGTTGCGGATAACTTTTACCAGCGTATCATCATTCACCTGATTCAGCACATCGAACTTTCGGTTGGCATCCAACTCAAACCAGAAAGCCACGCCGGTCGCTAAAAAGATGGCGCAAAAAATACCGATGGTTTCGGTGAATTCCCAATGCACAAACGAAATTATCAGCGAAAGAAAGGCGGCTATCAACAAAATCCGGATAATCGGGTCTTGAAATTTTTCCAGAAAAAGTTTCCACCAAGGCTCCCTTTCCGGAGGAGTCAATACGTTTTCTCCATACTGTTTGCGATTCTCCAACACCTGTGCGTCGGAAAGGCCTGTTAATTGTTTTTGCTGTTCCATAATTTTAGCGCTGTGACCCTTTTATTTTCAATCAAAAAGATTTGACAAATTTCAAAAAATTGTCAAATCTGTAATCCTCTATTTTGTTGTCAATTTAAGGCTGAAAGCCTTTAGACGACAGCGTAGGGCGTTGCCCGATACTAATGCTAAAAGGCCGTTGGCCTTAATTTGACGGCAATTGATTGATGTATTACTTTTTAAATCTCTACTTTATGAATAAATTCCAGTGTTTGCTGGATGTCTTCGTACATCACACGGTCTTTCGTGAGGAACGGAACGACGTTGCGATACTCGCTCATTAATTTCTCCAAACGCGGCGATGTTTTTGCCGGACGCCGGAATTCCAATGCTTGTGCGGCATTCATCAATTCAATCGCTAAAATCCGCTCTACATTATCGACCACGCGCAATAATTTAGTCGCCGCATTACCGCCCATGCTCACCAAATCTTCCTGTCCGTTGCTCGATACAATAGAATCGCACGACGAGGGATGGCAATAGGTTTTATTCATGTTGACCAAAGCGGCGGCGGCATATTGCGGAATCATGTATCCGGAGTTCAATCCCGATGCGGCAATGAGGTATTCCGGCAATTCGCGCAAGCCCAATATCAATTGCGCCGTGCGGCGTTCCGAAATGTTTCCGATTTGCGACAAGGCAATGGCCATGCAATCATACGCCAAGGCCAAGGGTTGCCCGTGGAAATTCCCGCCGGACAATACATCATCGTCGTCCACAAACACCGTAGGATTGTCGGTCACCGAATTGATTTCGGTCAACAGCACATTCGTCACATAACGGACGTTGTCTTTCACCGCGCCGTGCACTTGCGGCATGCAGCGGAACGAATACGGGTCCTGTACATGTTTTTTCGGACGGTTTATCAACTCGCTTCCTTGCAGCAGCGTGCGGATAAATTCAGCCGTTTCGATTTGGCCTTTGTGCGCGCGAATTTCGTGCAAGCGTGCATCGAACGGTTCGATGCGGCCATCGTATGCTTCCAATGATAACGCGCCAATCGTGTCGGCTAATTTTATGATGCGATAGCCGTGCAACAAGGCAATAATTCCATGCGAGCTCATGAATTGCGTGCCATTCAGCAGCGCCAGTCCTTCTTTCGATTGCAGCTTTACCGGTTGCCAGCCCATTTGTTTCAACACCGCTTCCGCCGGTTGTTTCTTGCCTTGATAATTCACTTCGCCTTTTCCGATGAGCGGTAAAAACAGATTGGCCAATGGCGCCAAATCGCCGCTTGCGCCCAAAGAGCCGCGGTCGTAAACTACCGGTAAAATATCGTGATTGTAAAAATCGAGAATACGTTCGACGGTAACAATCTGTGCCCCGCTATAGCCCAACGAGAGTGCATGCGCTTTGAGCAACAGCATGAGGCGTACTATTTCGGGCGCCACTTCGTCGCCGGTGCTGCACGCGTGCGACATTACCAGATTTTCCTGCAGTTGTCCCAGTTCTTCGAACGAGATACTTTTATTGCACAACGAGCCGAAACCGGTGGTTACGCCATAAATCGGCGCTTTTGATGTTCTGGCTTTCTCGTCTAAATAGCTGCGGCAGCGTTGCAGTTTTTCGCGTGCAGCCGCCGAAAGTTCTATTTTGTGCGGTTCGTTCAACAATGTTTGCAATTGCTCTATTTGCAAGCTTCTTTCTCCTGAAATCTGATAGGTCTTCATATACTATTTATTATTTTTCAAAGGTGGTAATTTTCTCGCGCCATGCTTCGGGAAACGGAAACGAGTTGTTAGTATCGTTATCAAACGTGGACATCACGCAACGGCTTTCCACCTTCACGTTGCCCTCCGCGTCGATAATCTGTTGCAACATTTTCAAACTTTTATTCCCAATTCCGGTCACCGTGGTGGTCACTTCAATTTTATCGTACAAGCGCACGGATTGAAAATAATCGGTTTCGATGTGCACCAGCACCAATATTTTTCCTATCCGCCAGTCCACTTGTTCGCCCAGCGCTTGTTCGAAATACATCAACCGCGCCATGTCGAAAAAGTGGCCGTACGCTACATTGTTCACATGCCCAATCATGTCGATATCGCTGAATCGTATTTGAATAGGTGTTTTATGCATAGTTCTTCATTTTCTTTTTTTTGTCATTCTGAGCAACGCGAAGAATGACAAGACCTCACAATTTATTCTTTCTAAATCTTATTTTCTTATTACCGCCACTGTTCCGTCCACGCCTAATTTAATAATGGACGAAGGCTTGCGCGTGGCGCCCTTTTCCAACGAAGCATCGACTACAAAATCGACGCCATTTTTTATCTCTTCCGAAATTTTAGCAAACATTGACGGAGTAGGTTCCGTAGAAATATTAGCCGAAGTGGAAATAACCGGCCGTTTAAATTTCCGCAGCAATTCTTCGCAAAAAGCATGCTTCACAATGCGAATGGCAATGCTGCCGTCTTCCGCCAATGCGTTAGCAGCGATATTCACCGCTTGCGGATACACAATCGTCAGCGGCATATCGCTCACTTCCGTCAGGTCGTAGGCCATGGGAGGCACTTGTTGCACATAGCGCTCCACCATGCCCATACTATCGGCCATGACAATCAGGCTTTTGGCATCCGAACGCTGCTTGAGCGCATATACCTTGGCGACGGCCGCTTCGTTCGTCGCATCGCAGCCAATGCCCCACACCGTGTCGGTCGGGTATAAAATCAATCCTCCGGCGCGCAATATCTCCAGTGCTTGCTGTACATCGTTCATGACAAAACTTCTTTATAAACGTTCCACAAATTTTTTGCAATATTTTCTTCCCGGAATTGTTGCGCATATTCCAAGCCTTTCGTAATCATCCGTTCGCGCAACACGTTATCCGTCATGGCACGTTCAAGCGCTTCGGCCATGGCTTTTTCGTCCAGCGGGTCCACATACAAACAGTCGGGTCCGCCGGCTTCCGGCAAGCTGGAAATATTCGACGCTACCACCGGCACGCCGGAATTCAATGCTTCCAAAATAGGAATGCCGAACCCTTCGAACAACGAAGGCATGCACAGCACGCTTGCCTGTTGATAGATAGCAGGAAGATGGCTGAATGCCACGCGGTGTTGGAAATGTACCTGCTTAGCCAAGCCCAACTTTTCCACTTCTTCTTTTACTTGTTTGCCGTATTCCGTTTCTTTTCCGATAATCACCAAATTTGCCGAGGCGGGAAGGTATTGAAGCGCCTTTACCAATGTCATCATATTTTTCCGCGATTCGATAGTTCCTACGCTCAGTATAAAGTTATCCGGCAACTTGTAAAGCCTTTTTACGTTCCGTTTTTCAACGTCCGTGCATTTATTGTAAAATTGCGGGTCGCAACCTTGATATACCAAGCGGATTTTCTTTTCGTCGATTCCGAAGAACTCTATAATATCGCTTTTGGTTTGCTCGCTGATGGCAATTACCAGATCGGCGCGTTCGCAAGCAGCACGGTATTTTTTTGCATAAATCCAACGGTCGAATGCTTTGTAATATTCCGGATAGCGCAAAAATATCACGTCATGAATCGTTACCACCGTTTTTACTTTCCGCGACAGCCCAACCGGCAGTTCGGCCGCCAACCCGTGAAACAAATCGATTTTGTCGAATTGAATATCGGAAACAATGCCATAGGAACGCCATAAGGAAGGGAAGCGTTTCAAAAAACCCTCCGGGCCGCGCACCGTGATATTCGGCCGCTTGGAGAAGGCCAGTATGGGATGTTTCTTGTAGAAAGTGGTGTAAAGAAAATAATCGTTATCCGGATAAAATTCCGACAAGATAGAAATGGTAGCACGGCTATAATTCCCCAATCCTGTGAAATTCCGAAATGCCCGTTTGGCATCATATCCTATTCGTAGTGGTTCCGTTCTCATGTTCCGTTAATACATATTGAAAGTGGCCAGCACCGGAAAATGGTCGGAATAGTTGATATTCCGCACCGTGCGAAAATCCGTCGCCTTCATTCGTTTATCATTGAAAATATAATCTATCCGCAAAGCAGCGCCGCTGTTGAATGTAAATGCAAAACCGCGCCCTGCTTCCTTAAAGGCGTCGCGCATTTTTCCTTTCATTTTCCGATATGTATAAGACACCGGCGTGTCGTTGAAATCGCCACACAGCAGCACCGGAACCGGCGACAACGACACATGCGCCGACACGGCATCGACCTGTTCGGCGCGTTTTATGAAAGCGGTTTTCAAGCGCACCGACACTTCTTTTATTTCTTCATTGCGATGGTCGTCGTCTTTCACCCGCGACAATGAACGCCGCAAATTCAGGCGGTTCGATTCCAAATGATTATTGTATATTCGCAAAGGTTTCCCGTTCACCGAAACATCGGCATATACACACATGTTGCCGCTGTTGACAAAAACAATTCTTCCGCGTTCCGCCATCGGATGACGGCTGAAAATGCCCATGCCGAAATAAACGCCGCGTTGCCGGCTGTAGTACGTATATTTGTATGGATATTGTTTGAACGCCCGGTGAATGGCCGCCGTGTCTTTTCCGTACAACTCCTGCAAACAAACAATGTCGGGGTTTTCACGTTCAATAAAATTAGCCACTTGCCGTAACGAACTTTTCCCGTCCGTCAAAAACATGTGCACATTGTAGGTGAGAATTTTTACCGTGGCCTCGCCGGCTTCCGGATTCCTGCTTCCGATTTGTATGAACGCCGGAATATAGAAAAACGAAGGAAGCAAGGCAATGAAAAATAACCAGAAAATCCGCCGGCGCATGATGAGCCAAAAAACACCAATTAAAAATGTAAGTGTTGCAAATACCGGCATAAATAATCCCAAGAAAGCAAACAGCCACAACATCGCCGGACTGATATACACCGAGAGGTAGGACAGCAACAAGCACACCGGCACTATAGCGCTGAGTGCTTTAATAATCCATCCGAGTATATGTCCCAGCCGTTGCATGGTTTACCAATATAATTTTCCTTTTTTCTTCCAATATACGACTAAGATATATCCAAAAAGCATGCCTCCGACATGGGCAAAGTGAGCAATGCTGTCGCCGGGAGCGGAAAGGGCTAAAACTAATTCTATCGCGCCATAAATAAGCACAAACCATTTTGCTTTTAACGTAACAGGGGGGAAAATCAATTGCAACTCCGTATTCGGGAATAACATGCCATAAGCCAACAGCACGCCGAACACCGCGCCCGATGCGCCTACCATGGGTGTTGTCATGATACTGAGCCATTTGTTGGCATATCCCTGGCCTTGCGCATGCAGACGAGCAACCTCGTCCGTAAATCCCGGTTGGTGAACAAAATTTTTCATTTGCTCTACCGTAGCAGGGTCCATGGATGCTTCGGCATGCATCACTTGCAACCACAGTACCAAACTATAAAATGCAGCGGCGCCTATTCCCGTAACTAAATAATAAATCAAAAATTTCTTGCCGCCCCACACATGCTCCAAGGCTGAACCGAACAACCAAAAGGCATACATGTTGAAAAATAAATGCCCGATGCCGCCATGCATAAACATGTGCGTCAAAAATTGGTAGGGTTTGAATAAAGGAGATGCCGGATAGTACAAAGCAAAATATTTGTACATAAAATCGTTGGTGAGCATCGTAAGAACGAGCATCGCCACATTGATGATAATGATATTCTTCACCACCGGCGGAATATTGGCAAAAAAGCCGAACGGCGAACGTTGATAATATTGACTCATGTTTCTAAAAACTTCTTTTATTTAATTTTTTCTATTGTCATTCTGAGCGAAACCCGTCATTGCGAGCAGAGCGAAGCGATCTTTAAATGGATAGGTTGCCTCGTCCTCGCTCCTTGTCCTCGCAATGACGAAGAGACTCTTCGCTTCGCTCGGAATGACAAGCTCACTAATATGTTTTAATCAAGCTTCAAAACCGCTAAGAACGCCTGTTGCGGTACTTCTACATTACCTACCTGGCGCATGCGTTTTTTCCCCTTCTTTTGTTTTTCCAGCAGCTTGCGTTTACGGCTGATGTCGCCGCCGTAACATTTTGCGGTCACATCCTTCCGTACCGCTTTAATAGTTTCGCGGGCAATGATTTTAGCGCCGATAGCAGCTTGTACGGCAATATCGAATTGTTGTCGCGGAATTAATTCTTTCAATTTTTCGCACATCTTACGGCCAAACTCATACGCATTATCACGATGAATCAAGCACGACAGCGCATCGACCTGCTCGCCGTTGAGCAGCACATCGAGTTTCACCAAATCCGCTTTTTCATAGCCGATTTGATGATAGTCGAACGAAGCGTATCCGCGCGAAATACTTTTCAGTTTGTCGTAAAAATCGAATACAATTTCCGAGAGCGGCATATCAAATGTCAACTCTACCCGTTCACTCGTCAAGTAATGCTGTCCTTTCAGTATCCCGCGTTTATCCAGACACAATTTCATAATCACCCCGTAATACTCCGATTTCGAAATAATCTGCGCCCGGATATACGGTTCATCGATATAGTCGATCAACGTGGGCGCGGGCAAACCCGAAGGATTGTGCACATGCACTTCTTCGCCCTGCGTGGTGTGTACGATATATGAAACGTTCGGCACCGTGGTAATCACATCCATATCGAATTCGCGGTACAAACGTTCCTGAATAATTTCCATGTGCAGCAGTCCCAAGAAACCGCAACGGAAACCAAATCCCAGCGCCAATGACGATTCGGGTTCGAACGTGAGCGAAGCATCGTTCAATTGCAATTTTTCAATCGAGGCACGCAGGTCTTCGTAATCGTCGGCTTCCACCGGATACAAGCCGGCGAACACCATGGGTTTCACTTCCTCGAATCCGGCGATAGCTTCTTTGCAGGGACGCTCCACGTGTGTAATCGTATCGCCCACTTTAACCTCGGCCGCCGCTTTAATACCGGAAATAATATAGCCCACATCGCCGGTTTTTATTTCGTTGCGCGGACTCATTTTCAAACGCAAAATACCAACCTCGTCGGCTTCGTATTCTTTGCCGGTATTGAAAAATTTCACTTTATCGCCTTTGCGGATAATCCCGTTTTTCACTTTGAAATAAGCAATAATGCCGCGAAACGAGTTGAATACCGAGTCGAAAATCAACGCCTGCAGCGGTTCTTCTTCCGAGCCCTGAGGCGCCGGAATACGTTCTATAATGGCCGGCAAAATTTCTTCGATACCAATACCTGTTTTGGCGCTGGCACATAAAATATCTTCATCCTTGCAACCAATCAGGTCGATGATTTGGTCTTTTACCTGCTCTACCATGGCAGCGTCCATGTCGATTTTATTAATCACCGGAATGATTTCCAAATCGTGATTCAGCGCCAGATATAGATTCGAAATGGTTTGCGCCTGAATACCCTGCGTAGCATCTACCACCAGCAACGCGCCCTCGCAGGAGGCAATGGCGCGCGACACTTCGTACGAAAAATCGACATGCCCCGGCGTATCAATCAAATTCAGCGTATATTTTTCTCCTTTATACACATAATCCATTTGAATGGCGTGACTCTTAATAGTAATACCTTTTTCTTTCTCCAAATCCATGGAATCCAACACCTGAGCCTCCATATCGCGCGCGCCGATAGTTTGTGTCATCTCTAACAAACGGTCGGCCAACGTGCTTTTACCATGGTCAATATGTGCTATAATACAGAAATTACGAATGTGCTTCATGCAGTTTATTGCTTCTAAAGAATATAAACGGCAAAGATACGAAAAAGGCGGCAAGGGTGCAAGAAGGGGTAAAAGATGAAAAGGAGCAAGCCCTCCTGCCCGAATGAATACATTCGGGCAGGAGTTAAAAGATTACAATGCAAAGTCCCGGAGGCAACTCGCTACCAACTCATAAACAGCCCTGCACGGACAAAACCAAGAGACCCCACACCCACATTACAGAAAAAACCCCACCAATCGTACTTTGCACGGATACCAAACAACGTAACTTGATAGGCCAGTTTATTTTCCCTTGTGGACTCAATGCGGCTGTCGATCCGGCCGGTATTATCCCACACAATTTTGCCGCCAATACCCAGCGACGAATACATTTCTACCTTTTTTTTAGAAACATATAAAAGGGAGGCGTTCAACAGGCAATAAAGATAATGGTCGCGCTCCAGCCTTTCCGACGGCCCTGCAGGGTTGTTGTATAATTTCCATCCTTTCCATTCCTGTTCATATCCAAGGTCGAGTGTCATTTCAAATTCGGGCACAAAGCGGCGACTATAGGAAAGCATAATTACTCCGCTATAAGTAGGAATATTATAGCCCACTGCGGCATAACCATAATGCCCTTCTATAATGGTCGGCGAAAAATCTTCAAAAGTATGCCATCCCTCGGAACTGATTGGTGAATAGGATAGGCTGAACGTATTTTTTTTCAGGAGTTGATGCGCGCTTGCTTCTTGTCCCGCGGCTAATGGCACAAACAATATCAAACTTGCGAATAAGGAGAGTAGCTTCATTGCTTTACAAATTTTTATAATCAATTAACCGTTAATTTTATATCGAAACGCCCCAAGCTCACCGTCACAAAATCATCCGGGTCAAGAAGGCCTCCTGTAATAGCATTACGCTTATAGCCCACAAAATGAAACTTGCCGCTTACAATGCCTTCTATCAAATCAAAACGCGTAAAAACTATTTCCCCAAGGCCCGTTCCGCCGTAGTAATAATCTCCTTCGTTTACATACGAATATGGAAGGGAATAGGGGCAATATGCCACACTATCAATCGACATAGATTGCCTGCTTTGTGGTCGATTTATAGTAAAACTAAAAGATTGATAATTTTGCCCATATCCAATTATTTGGAGCCTGTCTGACACTTTATCGTATCGAGCCTGGGTTTTATAGTCATAAGAATATCTGACAAATTTACCGGGATAAGGCACCACCAACTCGCCGTTTACCAAGCAACCAAACGTATTTGCTCCGTTTTGTGTTTCATCCGGAAGTTCCGGGATTTCATATACACAGGCCGTAGAACAAGCCACAATTATCCAGGCAGTGAAAATCTTTTTCATATTTTTCAGATTGACGTTCATACAACTATTAAGATGCACAAACGCTCCAAAACGCTGCACTCAAAGCTAAATATTTTACCACCGATGTCGGAAGATGCTCCCCTTCAACAAATTTTATATCTCCGAAAAAAAATGTAGATTTGTGGTTTAAATCTTTTTAATTTGACATGGCAGAACTTGAACAATTGAAAAAAATAGCCGCACAAACCCGCCGCGATATTATCCGCATGGTGTCGGCCGTAAATTCCGGCCACCCGGGCGGTTCCCTGGGAAGCACCGATTTACTGACCGCCCTTTTTTCCGGCGGCATATTGGACACCAATCCTAAGGAATGGACTATCAATGGAAAAGGACATGATATGTTTTTCCTGTCCTGCGGCCATATCTCGCCGGTATTTTACAGTGCGCTGGCACGTGCCGGCTATTTCGACATAAAAGAATTAGCCACTTTCCGTAAATACGGCACCCGCTTGCAAGGCCATCCAACCCCCGAAAAACATTTACCCGGCATACATGTAGCTTCCGGCTCGTTGGGGCAAGGGCTCTCCGTAGCCTGCGGCGCAGCCCTTTCCAAACGCCTGAATAACGACCCGCATTTGGTTTATGTGCTCATGGGCGACGGTGAATTGGAAGAAGGCCAGAATTGGGAAGCCGCCATGTTTGCGCATGCCCGCGGAATCGACAACCTGATTGCCATCGTGGATTGGAACAATAAGCAAATCGACGGGGATACCGAAGATATTCTTAAACTTGGCGACTTGGAAACCAAATGGAAAGCTTTCGGTTGGCAAACGTTGCGCATGAATGGCAACGATATGGCCGATGTGCTGAGCGCCTTGCAAAAAGCAAAGTCGCTCACGCGCCAACAAAAGCCGGTTATTATTTTGATGAAAACCACCATGGGTTTCGGTGTTGATTTCATGACCGGCACCCATGCATGGCATGGCAAAGCGCCCAACGCCGAACAAACCGAAAAGGCGCTGGCGCAACTGCCGGAAACATTGGGTGACTATTAATCGCTCGTCATTGCGAGGAGTTCGAAAAACAACGAAGCCATCTAATATAAACAGATTGCTTCGCTCTGCTCGCAATGACGAACGGCATACAGCAAGATAAATTATTTACAAGCATTTATTAAATATGAAATATACAAACGCAGGAAATAAAGATACCCGTTCCGGTTTTGGCGCCGGGCTTTATGAAGCAGGGAAACGTAATCCCGATGTAGTAGCGCTATGTGCCGACTTAATCGGCTCGTTGAAAATGGAGAAATTTATAGAAGCTTTTCCCGAACGATTCTTTCAAGCGGGTATTGCCGAAGCGAACATGATAGGCACTGCTGCCGGATTAGCCGTTGGCGGGAAAATTCCGTTTGCCGGCACTTTTGCCGCCTTTGCCACAGGCCGCGTGTACGACCAGGTTCGCCAATCGGTATGTTACTCCAACACCAATGTAAAAATTGCCGCTTCGCATGCCGGTATTACGCTGGGGGAAGACGGCGCCACACATCAAATCATGGAAGACATCGGGCTGATGAAAATGCTGCCCCACATGATCGTGCTCAGCCCATGCGATTACAATCAAACCAAAGCAGCGACACTGGCTGCAGCAGAATACGTTGGCCCCGTGTACCTCCGCTTTGGCCGCCCAGCCGTGCCTAATTTCACGCCCGAAGACCAAGTGTTTGAAATAGGGAAAGCACAATTGCTGCAAGAAGGTAAGGATGTGTCGATTTTTGCGACCGGCCATTTAGTCTGGCATGCCTTACAGGCTGCTGATTTACTCGAAAAAGAAGGCCTTTCGGCCGAGGTCATAAACATCCACACCATTAAACCTTTGGACGAAAAAGCAGTCTTAACATCTGTGAATAAAACACGCGCCGTGGTAACAGCAGAGGAGCATCTGATGAACGGCGGTTTGGGCGACAGTATTGCCCAGTTGTTAGTGCGAAAACAGCCTACACCTATGGAAATGGTAGCGGTGGACGACCGTTTCGGACAGAGCGGAACCCCGGCCGAGTTACTCCAAGCCTATGGGTTAAGTGCGGAAGACATCGTAAAAGCGGTAAAAAAAGTGTTGACACGTAAATAGTGATAATTTAAAACCGGTTGATTCACGTGCCTGACAAAGAGCTATTGCAAATGTTTCACGAAGGCGATAATCCGAATTACGCCTTCAATCTCATCGTACGCAAGTACCGCGAACGGTTGTATTGGCATATCCGTAAGTTGGTAATTTCGCACGATGACGCCGACGATGTGTTGCAAAACACCTTGGTAAAAGCATGGAGCGCACTGCCGGAATTTCGCGGCGATTCGCAACTGTTCACATGGCTTTACCGGATAGCTACCAACGAGGCATTAACATTTTTAAAGAAAAAACGGACCAAGTTCTTCCTGCCCCTGGTGGATGTGGAAAAACAACTGACCAATACGATAGAAGACGACCCTTATTTTAACGGGGATGCGACACAGAAAAAATTGCAAAAAGCGGTATTAAGTCTTCCCGAAAAACAACGGGTGGTGTTCAATATGCGCTACTTTGACGAAGTGAAATACGAAGATATGTCGGAGATATTAGGCACCTCGGTAGGCGCCTTAAAAGCATCCTACCACCATGCCGTGCAGAAGATAGAGAAATTTATGGAAGAATGATTTTAAACCTTTATTAAATTTAATTGTCTAAATAATAGCAATACAATAAAGTATGTTAAGCAATGAATTAAAACAAAATCCATTTAGCGTCCCTGAAAATTATTTCGAGTCGCTTCAGGAGCGTGTGTCACAAAGGGCTGGTATGCTGAGCAACGAATGGAAGAAAAATCCGTTCAGTGTACCAGAGAATTACTTTGAATCGTTACAGGAGCGCTTGGCAGAAAGGATTACAGGAACAGTCCCGGTAATGGTAAAACATCGTTCGTGGCGTTCGCAATTGGCCTTTGCTGCCAGTTTTGCTTTATTGACAGTTATGGGTTATGGAATGTTTTCACTACTCTCAAAACCGGAGGAAACTATTCAACATGCAGAAGAAGATTTGTATGCATTGATAAAAACCGTTTCTCCTAATAT
>JAVBOD010000092.1:0-11230 GCA_031551045.1 Bacteroidales bacterium | reverse complement strand
GTAACTTGTTCCACCGTGATAGTGGCGGCTACATTACTTTGTTGTCCCACTATCGCCAATATTACATTGTTCGCAAAATCAGGAGCAACCACGTTATTGTTCATTGTTTTGGCAGCGCCGAACTGTTTATTGAAAGCCGCCGCATCTTTAGCAATAAGTAAATTTATATTACCCGCCAATACCACATCGTTTTTTACAAAATAATTGTCCAGTTTCACAAAATCCACCGTTACGGGAGCGGTCGCTTCTGCTGCATTTTCTATGGTTTCTCCCGTTTTGCTGCTTGCTTTTTGGGTGTTGTTGCCACAAGCCGACACTAATACGGCACTTGTAATAATCATTGCCGAAAACATCATTCTTTTCATTGTCCTGTTTTTTAAGAAGTTAAAATATTTATTCTATTTATCATTACAAAGATACCTCCTGAGCTTCGGATGATGGAATTTTTTAAACTCTTTAACAATGTGCCGTTTTTAAACGCTCTCTTTATTTTAACAGCTTTTGTGCCCACTGTTCAAAACTATCCATATATTTTTGCAGCACCGCCACGGCTTTATCCGTTAACGTTCCGTCGGGCATATGTGCGGAAGCATTGATATAGCTTTCGGGTTGGCTCATCAAATGCATGCCTAAATAGGAACACACATTCCGTAAATGTTGCTGGGCTCCGAAAGTCCCAATCGGCCCGACAGAAGCGCCTAAAATAGCCGCCGGTTTGTCGGCCCAACGATTCTCGCCATAAGGGCGGCTGCCCCAGTCAATGGCATTCTTCAACACCCCCGGAAACGAACGGTTATATTCCGGCGTGATTAACAAAACGGCTTGTGCACGTTGAACCATGTCTTTAAAAGCAGTCGCTACAGCCGGCGGATTATTCTCCAAATCCTGCGAAAAAAACGGCAGCGATGCAATATCGAAAGTGCTAAAAGAAAGATTGCCTTTGTAGTGTTTTTGAATTTCGGCAAAAAGTTGTTTATTGATGGACGTACTGCTGATTCCGCCGATCAATACTAAGGTGTTGATGGTACTCATGTTTGTGTGTGTATTATTTATTGTTTATTTCCTTTTTTGGTACACCGGCGACACCGATTTACTGGTTCGCACAGATATTGTTTTTGCTCATTCGTAGATTTTAGAGAAACTCATTAGCTGTGAGAATCTATTGTATCCGCGTCGTCCGGGGCTTATATCTACTTCGCGGTGGCTTTTACCCGTGCATCCTGCGACATTTCGGCCAACAACCTTACTTCATCCACCGGTAAGCCTAACGCTTGGGCTACCCTCATTCCATAATCGGGATGCGCTTTATAAAAAACAGCCGCTTGACGCAATTGAATCCGTTTCTGGGCATTTTTCAAATGAGCGGCGATATTTTTTACCAAGTTCGTGCGGTCGTAATCCGTCATTACTTTGCTATACAAATCACCGGCCTGCACAAAATCAATATCCGAAAGGCTGTATTCATGGCGCGCGGCCATACCCTGTACATCAATCGGAGGAGCGGCATAATTCTCGTCGGGGCTTGCTCCTTCAAACGAATTGGGATAATAATTCGGGGCGCCGTCCGTGCGCATATTCATGGCGCCGTCGCGTTGATAAGTATGGACTTGCGCTTTCGGCTGGTTAATCGGAATCATATGGAAATTCGGGCCCAAGCGGTGACGATGCGTATCGGGATAACTGAACACACGCCCCAGCAACATTTTGTCAGGCGACACGGCAATGCCCGGCACCAGATTCCCCGGCGAGAAAGCGGCCTGTTCCGTTTCCGAAAAATAATTCTCCGGATTGCGGTTTAGTACCAGTTTGCCAAATGAAATCAGCGGATAATCTTTATGCGGCCACACTTTGGTCACATCAAACGGATCAAAACGGTAACGCAAAGCATCTTCGGGCTTCATAATCTGTACATACACCGTCCACGAAGGGAAATTTCCACCGGCAATATTGTTAAACAAGTCGCGCGTGGCATGGTCGGGGTCTTTCCCGGCCATTTCAGCGGCTTCTTCCAACGTCATGTTTTTAACGCCTTGGTCGGTTTTGAAGTGCAACTTAACCCAACGGTGTTCGCCTTTTTCATTGTACCACATGAACGTGTGGCTTGTAAAACCGTGCATGTTACGATAGGTAGCCGGCGTACCACGGTCGGAAAACAAAATAGTGACCTGATGCACGCTTTCAGGCGTTAACGACAAAAAATCCCAGAATGCATCGGCATCGTCGAGGTTCGACACCGGGTTTTTCTTTTGCGTGTGGATGAAATCGGGAAACTTAATGGCATCGCGGATAAAGAACACCGGCGTGTTGTTTCCCACCATGTCGTAGTTTCCTTCTTCGGTATAAAATTTTACGGCAAAGCCGCGCGGGTCGCGCGCCGAGTCGGCCGAACCACGCGGGCCGCCCACCGTAGAAAAACGCACAAAAACATCTGTTTTTTTTCCTACCTTCGACAAAAAGGCCGCCCGTGTGTATTTCGACACATCATGTGTTACTTCAAAATAGCCGTATGCTCCGGCGCCTTTGGCATGCACTACCCGTTCGGGAATGCGTTCGCGGTCGAAATGGGCTAATTTTTCCACCAAATGCGTATCCGACAACAAGGTCAAATGCGGATTTTGGGTAGTTACGGAAGCCTGGTCGTTATCGACAGGCGCTCCTTGATTGGTGGTCATTTTTTTATCCGTATTTTTCATAACAATTGTATTTAAATGATTAATAATCAATTCAATTCGAAAATTTTACAAATTTAAAAAATGGCTTGCAAAGGCCTTTCTTTTAAAATCACTTAACGCATGGTGTAATAAGTGTTAATGCAAATAGTGTTCCAAGTGGCCGGAAAAAGAAAAAAAGAGGCTGTTCAAAAGTCAAAAACACATTAACCGCAAAGACGTAAAGAGTTTACGCAAAGAGCCTTCCCGAATGTGTTCATTCGGGAAGGCGGGCGCAAAGGCCGAAATACTATGATTTTAAACTTAGCGGGCTTTGTGTTCTTCGCGGTTAAAAATGCTTTTTGAACAGCCGCGTTTCAAGCCGCAGCAGTAAATCGGCACACGGAGCGCCAGCAAAGGGCAACGCCCTACGAAGGTTGCCTGTGGCGAATAATCCCGGATTAGGGAAAAGAAAAACGCAGCAAGAATATGATTTCCTCACCGCGTTTAATACCGGCTTTCCGGCCGAAGAGTTCAGACACCCCGGACTTACTTCGTATCTACTACTTTTCCACGGATGTGTAAAACAATAGCAGCGGGCGTACCGTCGGAATAAACCACCAATGTTTTATCGAAAGGCATAGTCCCGGTTGGGTTGTATGTAGCTTTCACCATGCCGCGGGCGCCCGGGGCAATGGGCTCTTTCGTCCAACCCGGCGTGGTGCAACCGCACGAAGCCGTCACATTTTGAACGATAATGGGCGTTTTTCCTTTATTGGTAAATTCAAACGTATAAGTTTGCGGGCCGCCTTTCATTTCAATATTCCCGAAATCGTGGGTTGTTTTTTCAAATACAATAGTAGAATCGGCCGTTTGTTGTTGAGCATGCGCCAAAGTCACAAAAGAACAGAGGGCAAAGAGCAAAATCAATTTTTTCATAATATTATCTAATTTTAAAATTCGGGACAAAGGTACGGGTATGTAAAACGATTTTACAAATTTTCGATGTGAAATGATAGTCGTTTTTACTTCAAATCTTCTTTTCAATGTCAAATGAATGTCAAAAAATTGTCGCCTTTATGTCAAAAACCTTTTTATTTCGGTGAAATTCGTACATTTGTCATATGTCTTCTTTTTTTAAACGTCATCGTATCGGCTGGATTAACAGCCTCTCCCTGTTAAGCATGATTTCACTGCTTACCCTGCAATCGCTATGGCTTTATAATAATTATCAACTTGTATATAAGCAATTTATAAACGAGTCTAACGAAGCATTTAACGATGCCTATAAAAAAGAACAACTCTACCGGATGCCGGCCGGCAATATTATCAACACCAATGAATTAACCCTGCAAAATTGCGGGAATGAAGAAATACGTATCATTCGTCATTGTCCGGACCCCGACACGATTATTTACCGGAACGATTACGGGCATTCGCTGGAAACAGCTATCAACCGTGCGTTTTATGATTTGAGGGAGAAAATTGTCCCTCTCAACATTCATTGTCTATCCGATTTATTTGCCGGAGCATTATTCGAACGCGGCATTCAAGCCGATTTTGTGATTGAAAAACGGAATCCGGCCACCAGCGAGGTGCTATCTACCAGCGCTACCCCCGATGCGGTAATTCCCGGTGGAAAAAGTACCCACACATTGATTATCGGTATTTCGGAAACCGAAGAATTGCGCGCGTTGCTTCATTTCGAGCAAAGCAGTATTTTCCGCCGGATGACAAGTATTATCATTGCATCGCTGTTGCTGTTGCTCGTCACTATTGTGTGCGTGGGCTATCAACTGCGGTATATGCGCAAGCAGGCTATTACCAAGGAAACTATCCTCGCCGGCAAGCTCACCAATCGTATGGAACAGCAACAGCGCCAACAAGCGGAAATCGCTGTTCCCGACAATGTTTTTCGTTTAGGAAATTATACATTCGATGCCGACAAAAACGAGTTGAAAGGATTCGGGACAACTGTTATCCTCAATAAAAAAGAAGACGGTATTTTAACAGAGTTATGTAAAAATTTCGGGAAAGTGGTAGAACGGAATACGCTTTTGGAAAAATATTGGGGAAGTACCGGATTTATTTATTCCCGCAGTCTGGACACTTACATTACCCGCCTTCGCAAATACTTGAAGGACGACCAGCACGTGCAAATAGTAACTATTAAAGGGCAAGGGTATAAGATAGTTACGGATTAAAAAGTTTCAGTTTTTTTATTTCAGATTACTTCTCGGCATTCTCCGTGCCTCCGTGGTGCAATTAATAATACAACGCCCCGAAAATCCCCGCCAGTACAATCGTAACAATGGGGTTTATTTTGAATTTCCATGTTGCCAAAAAGGCTATTACCAAAATAATGATGCTGGTGAAATCCACAAAATTATCAGGTGTAGCAAGCATCAAAGCAGCCGAAGCAATAAGCCCCACCACCACCATCCGCAATGCTTTAAACGCCGCATCGATATAAATATTCGAGCGGAATTTCCGGTAAAGTTTAGCAATCGTAATCATAATGATAAACGAAGGCAAACACAGCGCAAAGGTGGCCAAGGCCGCCCCCCACACGTTGCCCGTTGCGGTGTATCCCACAAAAGTAGCCGCATTGATTCCTATCGGCCCCGGCGTGGTTTGCGAGATAGCCACAATGTCGGTGAACTCCGGAGCCGTGAGCCAGCCGTGTACCTCCACAATCTCATGCTGAATCAGCGATAGCATTGCATAGCCGCCGCCAAAGCCAAAGAGCCCGATTTTGAAAAAAGTATAGAAAAGCTGGAGGTAAATCATACGTGTTTTTGTTTGTAAAGTTGATATAACACACCTGCGGAAGCCGCCACTATCACAATATACACCGGCGATACATGCAGCAACCAGATTAACAGGGCGGTGACAATCGGGAAGGCCACTGTTTTGTAGGTAATACCGGCCGTTTTTGCCGTGGTGAGTACCGGCACGGCAATCAGCGCCACCACGGCCGGGCGGATGCCTTTAAATACTTTTATAACCGTTTCGTTATCCTTAAAATCCACAAAAAACATAGCAATGGCTAAAATGGTAATGAACGAGGGCAGAATAGTTCCCAGCGCCGTAACAATGCTCCCTTTCACGCCATTCAGTTTGTAGCCGACAAAAATAGCCATATTCACCGCCAATACGCCCGGCACCGACTGCGAGACGGCAATTAAATCGACAAAATCATTACGGGCAATCCATTGTTTTTTATCTACCACTTCTTTCTCAATGAGCGGAATCATGGCATAGCCTCCGCCTAAGGTAAAAGCGCCCACTTTGAAAAAAGTCCAGAAAGAAGATAGATATATGTTCATTTTTACAATTTTTCAAGCACAAATATAGGCATTTTAATCCCGGCAAAAGTTTGCGCCACAAAAACAACGATTGTTCCAATTAATTACAAGGAAACACGGAGAGCACAGCCAAGCCGTAAATCCGCCTGAAAAAATTCCGCCGGAGAAGGCTTTAAATGAAAATAAAATAGGGTATTTCCCCGCTCAACTATCTTAGATATGTAAACACGATTATTTACTAAAAACCAATATTGTGATGAAAACATTATCTATCTCCTTAAAAATTTGCACATGGATGCTGTGTGTGCTCATCGCCGCTCCCTCGCTCCGGGCACAAGGAAACGGCCAATATTTTACCGTCAACGGAATAGTAAAAAACAAAGAAGATAAAAAGAAATTGAAGTATGTAGTGGTTTCCGTTCCCGGTAGCAGTATCTCGACCATTACGAACACCGATGGGGAGTTTACGTTGAAAATTGCCGATTCTATTCCGGCGCAGCAAATTGAGTTTTCGTTAGTGGGTTTTAATAACTTAACGGTTCCTTTCCATCGCGAAAATGTAAAAAGCGAAACTTATTTTTTAGAACCGGAGGGCAAACTGCTGGACGAAATTATGCTGCTGGGCTGGCAATCGCCCGAGGTATTAGTACGGGAAGCCGTTAAGAAGATACCGGCAAATCACAGCGACGTTCCGAATCTGATGACCGGGTTTTACCGCGAAACCGTGCAGAAAGGACGGAATTATATCAACATTGCCGAAGCCATTATCAACGTGTATAAAACGGCTTACAAAGCCGAATACCTCAATGTGAACAGGGATAGAGTGCAGGTTTTCAAAGGGCGGAAACTATTGAGCGCCAAACCCAACGATACGCTTTCGGTGAAATTATTAGGCGGCCCGAACTTGTCGCTACTGGCCGATGCGGCAAAAAACCCCGATTTGCTGCTCGACCCGGAAACGCTGCATTATTTTAAATACAAAATGGACAAAGCCGTATTTATCGACGGAAAGCTGCATTACGTGGTAGAATTCGAACCGCAGGTGGAACTTCCGCTTGCACTCTATCGCGGCAAACTTTACATTGAAATGAACACGCTGGCCTTCTCGCGTGCAGAATTCAGCCTCGACATGAAAGACCGCAACAAAGTCACCGAAATGATTTTGAAAAAGAAACCGGCCGGCATGCGGTTTACCCCCGAAGAATTATCGTTTGTAATTACCTACAAGCAACGCGCGGGTAAAACCTATTTGAATTACATAAGAAACGAAATACGCTTTAAATGCGACTGGAAAAAACGCTTGTTTGCCACCAATTACACGGTAGTCAGCGAAATGGTAATGACCGACAATCAATTGCAACCGGCCGGCCATATCCCGGCGAAAGATGCGTTTCGCGAACATTATTCATTGAGCGATAAAGTAAGCGATTTTTATGATGCGGATTTCTGGGGCGCCTACAATATCATTGAACCGACGGAATCTCTGGAAAATGCTGTGAATAAATTGAAAAAAGGGTATAAATAACCGCAAAAGCATTGTAAAGATAAAATTGTATCTTTGGGACGGTAATGTACCGTGGCAATCATTATGCTAAAAGACGTATTGATATTTCAGAAAATCAAGAACGGGGATATTCGCGCTTTCGAATCCCTGTTCCGTCAATACTATGAGCCCTTATGCCACTACTCCTGCAAATGGTTGAACAATATGGACGCAGCGGAAGAAACGGTACAGGAATTGTTTTACAAATTATGGAAAGATCGCGAACAGATACACATTCAGTTGTCTATAAAATCGTACCTCTATGGAGCCGTACGGAATAATTCGCTGCTGCAATTGGAACATCTCCGGATACGCAACCACTATCAGCAACACGCCGAGAAACAAGTGCAGGAAGCGCTGCCGAACCCGCAAGAAAATTTGGAACTGAAAGAGTTGGAAAACTATCTGGGAAGCGCCTTGCAGGATTTGCCCGAACGTCAACGAAACATATTTTGCATGAACCGTTACGAAGGAAAAACTTATACGGAAATAGCCGCTTCCTTGTCGCTTTCGGTGAAAACCGTGGAAGCGGAAATGAGCAAAGCATTGAAATTTTTAAAAAAAGATATTAAGAACTACCGGTAAAATGAGAACAGTGAATACAGAAAACGCATGGCAAACGCTTCATGCACGTTTGGAAAAAGAAGCCTTGCTGCCACCCGCAAGAGCCGTTAGAATTTCTTTTAAAACGCTGCGTTGGGCAGCCGTGCTGGCCTTGTTGTTTGCGGGAGCGCTGACGGTGTATTTTCTCACGCAACCTTCCGAAAAAGCCACTTATGTACTGATTGAAAATTCGGAGGCGGAACAAATATTAGTAACCACCTTGCATGACGGCTCCACCGTGTTTTTAGAGAAACACGCATCGCTATCATATCCCGGACAATTTGCCAACGACAAACGGGTTGTCGAAATGGAAGGTAATGCCCTGTTCGACATTACCAGGGATCCACAACGGCCGTTCATTATCGACACAAAACATGTGACGATAGAAGTGCTGGGCACTTCGTTCGACGTACGCACATCGGGCAATACGCAAACATTTTTCTCGCTTTCCGTACAACGCGGGCAAGTAAAAGTCACAGAAAAAGAGAGCGGCGAATCTATGGTAGTAGGCACCGGCGAAACCGTGCGGCTGGAAGCACGCCACCTGCAAAAAAGCATCACCCGCGACACGAATCAATTCAATCATTACATCGAAAAAATGAGCTTCAAAGACGAAACGCTGGAACAGTTGTTGAGTGTCATAAGCCGCACCACCGGCCATTCTTTTATATTGAACGATAAAGAAACAGGAAGCAGGAAATTGACGGTGGCGTTCGATAACAACAGTGTGCACGACATGACGGAGTTGATTTGCCTGGCGCTGCAATTGAACTACGAAGAGCAAAACGATACGACGTATATTTTTAAGAAATAAAAGAAAAGGCATTATAAAGGCACAAAGAAATACTAAGAATAAAAACATCATCGCTTCGTATCGAAAAAACAAATACATAAATCAACAATATATATGAAAAGGGGCATCCTTTGGCTGGTTGGTTTTCTTTTTGCCGCAACACTTTTGCGAGCAAACGACGACCCTTTCGGACAGCTTGTCCGAATGCCTAAATTCAAAGGAAGCACTTACGAGGCATTAAATACCGTCAGCAAACTTTCGGGGGTATTGTTTATTTATGACAGCAAGATTATCGACAACGAACGGAAAGTAAAGATAGACGAAGGAGACATGACGCTTCGCCAAGCCATCCTGAAAGCGGTGAACACCTCTTCTATCGATATGAAAATCATCGGGCGGCATGTGTTGCTCTACCAACGTGAACCCGTTGAGGTTACAACGCTCAAGCGTATCTCTCCAAGCCAGCCGGCCGTTTCGTTCATCATCGCCGAAGGGACCGTGCGCGACAAGGAGAGCAAAGAACCGCTGGCCTTTGCGTCGGTGAGCCTGGAAGAAAGCAGCCTCGGAAACGTTACCAACCAAAACGGATTTTTTCAACTCAAAATTCCCGACTCGTTGCAACACGCCAATGTCCGCATTTCGTATCTCGGCTACAAACCCTGCACGGTGCCCGCTACCTTGCTGGCCTCGCCCGGCAATAACGCCGATATTTATTTAGAAACCAGCGTCATTCCACTACAAGAAGTGATTATCCGGTTGGTAAATCCCGAAAAAATTGTTCGCGACATGTTGGAACAACGCCCGGAAAATTATGCTAAAAACCCGGCATATTTAACCGTTTTTTACCGCGAAGGCATCGACTACAAAAAAGGGCTTGTAAATTTGACGGAAGGCGTGTTTAAAATATATAAATCACCTTTTTGCTCGGAAGAAGCCGAGCGCGCAAAACTGCTTAAAATGCGAAAAATTTCGAGCAATGAGAAAAACGACACACTGGTGGTAAAACTAAAAGCCGGTGTGTATTCCGCACTGAATCTCGATGTCGTAAAAACCCTGCCCGACTTTTTTGTAATGGATGCCGAAAATCCCTATCACTACACCAAAGTAGATATGACCGAAATGGACGGGCGGCTGGCGCATGTGGTTACTTTCGAACAAAAACAAGGACTGAACGAAACAGCCTACAAGGGAACGCTTTTCATCGATGCTGAAAACGCCGCTTTGCTGCAAGCCGAATTCGAAGTGGACCCCCGTTATATCCAGCGTTTAAAAAACACCTTTGTCGTGCGGCAATCAAAACAACTCAACGTCATTCCCCGCCAGGCACGCTACTATGTATCCTACAAAGCCTGGAACGGGACGTATTATTTGAACTATGTCCGCGGCGAATTGAATTTTGAAGTTGCGCGTAAAAACAGGCTTTTCAACCGTACTTCCATGGTAAATGCTTATTTCGAAATGGCGGTTTGCAAAATCGACACGGTGGATGTAAAACGCTTCCCGAACCGCGAAAGTATTGCTACACGCAATGTTTTTTCGGAAACGCATTTTATGTACGATGCGCTGTTTTGGGACGATTTCAACATCATTCCACCCGAAGAATGGTTGAATAAAGCGATTGAAAAAATCTCGGCGAAAATAGAAGAGAACGAGGAGTAAACCGGCGTGCCGATGAGAAAGCTGGAACAGCTTTTTAGCCATTAAAAACCCGTAGGGCTATGTACTTCTGCTACTTTTTACGGCAAGCTGCGTTTTACAAGGCATAACTTTTCCATCCGTTTTCGAAATACCAGACTTCACGGATACCTTCGGTTTGCAGTAATTGCAGCGCTTCGTCAATCAGCAATCCTACTTCGGCGGGTTTGTGCGCGTCGCTGTTGACCATTACGGGAATATCCATGGCGGCCATTGTTTTCCAAAGATAGTGTCCCGGAAAATAATCGTTATAACGTTGTTTGTAAAGTCCACGTGTATTGATTTCACACACGCAGCCTTTTTCTTTCAGAAGCGTCAGCGTTTCCATAACCAACGCATGATACCAGTCGTCTTGTTCCGAAAAATAGCGCCCTTTATTATTCATTTTTATTTTATCGAAATGGCCGACCACATCGGGCTTTTGCGTACTAATCATAGCATTGGTTTGCGCATAGAAAGTCTTCACTGCGGTTTTGATATCATTGTCGAACAGCCGTTGTAATCCCTCGTCGTAAATTTCGGTTTTCCCGCCGTCGGTAAACCAAAGCCCTTCTTTCCCTGCGGCCGAAACCAAATGCACCGCGCCGATGATATAATCGAGCCCGTAAGTTGTTTTCAGGCTGCGGATATCTTCCATCAT
>JAVBOD010000073.1:0-13900 GCA_031551045.1 Bacteroidales bacterium | reverse complement strand
GGCAAATAGATTATAGGCACGTTCTTCAAACAAGATTCTTTTCAGCACCGGAACGCGCACTCCGGCGACTTTCACCACGTCCATTTCCACGTCTTGAATTTTCAACAAATCGTGCGGAAATTCGTTCCACAAGCCGGCCATGTAGTCGTACGCTTTCATTTGCTCTTCGAGCTTGCGCTGCAATTCTTCCGCTTTGTATTTGGCGCGCTTCACCTCCAAGCGCAACGCCGATTCTTTGTTTTTCAACGTCGGCAACGCGCGTGTACGAACTTTCAATTGCTTGTTCAGTTCGTTCAACGAGGTTTTATTGAATTGATATTTTATAGCCACTTTTTTAATTATGAGTTATGAATGATATGCTCTCGCTTTATCCCTTATATTTTTTACATCTATAAAATCTATTGCTAATTGATTCGTGTCTATTTTCTTCAACAAGTCAATAGCATGGATTACTTTTTCATACTTACTTTTTATTGCACCTGTTATATTTCCAAGAACTCTACTTGGCTTCTCTATTTCACATGCACGTTGTGTAGGATATTTCAAAATAGCACCATAATACTCATTCAATAATGATTGTTGAGATAGAAACCACGCTTCCATTTCCTGTATCATAAAGAATACATTTAAGATTTCATTTTTCAAATTGTATTCCTCAACACGTTCCATACGACGAGCTTCGAGCATGTCTAAATCAACAAGCAAATATTTTGTACCTTCTGCATGTTTATGATGTCTAAACTTTTTCACGGTTTCCAAATTACTCCGTCCCATGATAACTTGAAAATCAGAATTTCCCAACAAGTTGAATAAAAGCACAGAAAATCCTTCACGAAGTGATTTATGACCTTCTATGTAAAATGTTACCATCTGTTACCTCCTATATCACCCATCCGCCACATTTGTCCTACTTCAAATTCCTCATACCATCCCTCAAAATCCTTTTGGGTAAATGATTTTACGATAGTAGAATTATTATCATTTTTACCAAATATTCTTATTTTTTCTATTTCAAATCCATCTAGAACAATATCCGAATGAGTTGTAATGAGGTATTGCGTATCATTTGATGTTTCTCTGATAGAAGACGTCAAAGTATGAATCATATCCGGATGCAAGCCCAACTCCGGCTCATCAATACACACAAATTTACCACGTTGTTTATTAAAAAAGATGGACAATAAACATAAAAATTTCAATGTCCCATCGGAAATATGTGATACATGTATAGATTTATTAAAGCCTTTCTCTTCCAACATTAATTCAATACTACCACCTACTTGTTTAAAATCAATGCCTATGAAATTGTCATTAATCCCTTTCAATTTTTCTATAATTTTTCGATAGTTATTCTTGTCATTAATTTTAATGGTGTTCAATAGTTGTGTTAAGTTACTTCCATTCGAAAATAGTCTTGAATCCTGAGTTGGAAATATTGCTTGACGTATTTTACTTTCCCGACGAGTATCAAAATGATCGTAAACAGCAATACTCGCGATTGATTTTTTAATATACAATACATATTCCGGACTTTCTAACCCAAATAACATGGATAAAACAGATTCCCGTCCATCCAAATTTTTATATTGTTTATCTAGCCCATTTGAGTTAATAATAGAACCTTCTCCTGCTGAAAATTTTATGTAAGGAATATAGTCATTATCACTCACCGGCTGGAACAATCTTTCACTAATATAATAATTAGCCTGTGGTGTACGATGAATTTTTAATTCATAATGAACATCTTTCGGATACGTTGCATATTCAGAAATCTTATCCTTATCAAAAATTATTTCCAATCGTATGTCTGGTGTTGTTGCAGCTTGATAACACATTGCATCAAAACCGCCCCATTCATCAATTATCAATTCTCTCACACCTCCTGCTGCCACACGTTGTAATAGTTTCAATGCTTTCAATAAATTTGATTTACCCGAACCATTAATCCCCACCAATACATTGGCATGAGCATCCAGTTCAATCGTCTCCGATTGAAAACTGAAAAAATTTTCTAATATTATTTTTTTAATCATCTCATGTTTTCTATTTCAAGTTTCAGATTTCAAATTTAAGATTTAACGGTAATTTGTTTACGCGCTTCGCGCAACTTAAAACTTTAAACTTGAAACTACTTATTTCACCCAATATTTTTCCATTAAATTTTGCTTAAGCGCCACTTCGGTTTGCGTAAAATACTTCGCAAATAAACGCCATACTCGGTCGAGCATTTCGGTGGTATCGATATTGATATCAATCGCCAAAATATCCGAAGAATAATCGTGTGCAAATTTCAACGTGCGTTCATCGTAATCACTCAAATCGAACCCGTTTTCCAATTTTGTTTTGGCATTGGCCGCATCGGCATAGAGGCGAATGGCCGCGTTCATCACTTGCGGATGGTCTTCGCGGGTTTGCTTGCCAATCACCAATTGTTTCAAACGCGAGAGCGAGCGGAACGGATCGATAATTACTTTTCCCGTGTCGCTGTCGGTACGCAGGAACAACTGTCCTTCGGTAATGTATCCCGTATTGTCGGGAATGGCATGTGTGATGTCACCGCCGCTCAACGTGGTTACCGCAATGATGGTAATGGAGCCGCCATCGGGTAACTGTACCGCTTTCTCGTATATTTTCGCCAAGTCGCTGTACAACGAACCGGGCATGGAATCTTTCGAAGGAATTTGATCCATACGGTTGCTCACAATACTGAGCGCATCGGCATAGAGCGTCATATCGGTGAGCAGCACCAGTACTTTTTCATTTTTGTCCACGGCAAAATATTCGGCAGCCGTGAGCGCCATATCGGGCACCAGCAAACGTTCCACCGGCGGTTGTTCGGTAGTGTTCACAAAACTGATAATGCGGTCTAACGCGCCGGCTTCTTCAAATACTTTTTTGTAGTGCAAATAATCGTCGTTACTCAAGCCCATGCCGCCCAAAATAATCTTATCGACTTTTGCACGCAGCGCCACTTGCGCCATCACCTTATTGTAAGGCTGGTCGGGGTCGGCAAAGAACGGAATTTTCTGTCCGGACACCAACGTATTATTTAAGTCAATACCGGCAATGCCTGTCGCAATTAACTGCGACGGTTGTTTGCGGCGAAACGGATTTACCGAAGGGCCGCCGATCTGTCGCCGCTCGCCTTCCACATCCGGCCCACCGTCGATAGGTAAACCGTAGGCATTGAAGAAACGTCCGGCCAAATCGTCGCTCACGCTTAAAGTGGGCGGCTCGCCGTGAAACACCACTTCGGCATTGGTAGGAATATTTTCCGTCCCTGCAAAAATCTGCAAGGTCACCATATCCCCATTAATTTTCACCACTTGTGCCAAACGTCCGGCCACGGTTGCCAGCTCATCATTCGCAATACCTTGCGCCCGCAACGATACCGTTGCTTTGGTAATGCCTTCCAATTTTGTATATATCCGCTGAAATGCCTTTGTTGCCATATCTATCTATCAAATTTTCTTAGACGTTGTTTCTAATTTTTATGTTTTGTCACGAAGACTCTAAGAAGCCTGCGCCTGCAGTTTTTCGTCCAATTCTTTTTCATAATTTTTAAATGCGTCGCTTTCAAACTCGGCATAGTTCATCTGCCGGCAAATATTGATAAGCTGTTTAAAGAAATCGGCGCATGCTTCGAAATGTTCAAACTCAAATTGCCGGCGACAAATATCCATCACCTTTTCGAACATGTAGCGCTGGCGTGCCAGCGGTGTCGAAGCATCTGTCTTGTCGAACGCATCCTGTTGTAAAATCACAAAATCGATTAACTCCGACCGCCAAAAACGCACATGATAATCCATCGGAACGCCGTCGTCACCTAATATATTTATTTGTTCGTATGCTTCTTTTCCGCGCAGCACAATATTTTTCCCTTGACACAAACTATCCACCCAGTGGCTGTCTATTTTCTCGTTGAGATACGCAATAATTTCATCGTATTCCAAATATTTCGAATAACTGTCGATAGGGTCAATCGCCGGATAACGCTTGCTGTCGGCGCGGCTTTGCGCTAACGCATAGAAACAACGCGCCGCCTTTTTCGTCGATTCCGTTACAGGTTCTTTCAGGTTTCCACCCGCCGGCGATACCGTACCGATAAACGTTACGGAACCCAACTCGCCGTTGTTCAAATACACCACTCCGGCACGGGCATAGAAGTTAGAAATCGTGGCGGGCAAATCCATGGGAAATGCATCGGGGCCGGGCAATTCTTCGAGGCGGTTACTCATTTCGCGTAACGCTTGTGCCCAACGCGAAGTAGAGTCGGCCAAGAGCAATACACGCAAGCCCATACTCCGGTAATATTCGCCAATCGTCATCGCTGTATAAACCGACGCTTCGCGGGCTGCCACAGGCATGTTCGAGGTGTTACAAATAATAACTGTGCGCTCCATGAGCTTACGTCCGGTGCGCGGGTCATCCAATTCCGGAAATTCCGTAAAAATTTCTACTACTTCATTGGCACGCTCGCCGCAAGCAGCCATAATGATTACATCCGCTTCAGCTTGTTTGGCCAACGCGTGCTGCAATACGGTTTTTCCACAACCGAACGGGCCGGGGATAAAACCCGTTCCACCTTCGGCAATGGGGTTGAAGGTGTCGATCACCCGCACGCCGGTCTCCATGATTTTAAACGGGCGCGGCTTCTCGCGATAAGCTGAGATGGGCACTTTCACCGGCCATTTCTGCATCATCGTCACCTCATAATCCACGCCATTCATATCAGTGAGCACGGCGATTTTTTCCGCCACGGTATAAACCCCTTCCGGCGCTATGGATTTGATGTTATAATTTTCCGTCAGAGCAAACGGCACCATAATTTTATGCGGCAACCAGCCTTCGGTCACTTCGCCCAACCAATCGGCGGCACGCACCTGGTCGCCCGCTTTAGCCAGCGGTTTAAAGGCCCAACGTTTCTCCACATCGAGCGGAGCCGTGTGTTCGCCGCGTTGCAAAAACACGCCGTCCATGGTTGCCAGATTGTTTTGCAAACCGTCGTAGTTGCTCGACAAAATGCCCGGCCCCAATGTTACTTCCAACATGTGCGTTTCAAAAATGACTTCGCAACCTACCGTCAAACCGCGCGTACTTTCGAACACCTGAACATATACTTTATCGCCCACCACCTTGATAACCTCGGCCATGAGGCGCACACCTTCCAACTCGATATAACAGATTTCGTTTTGAGCAACAGGCGCGTCCACTTGCACGGTCACAAGGTTGGCAATGATACTTACTACTTTTCCTTTGGTCTTCATATATAAACTACATTTTATTCTACTATCCGCTTTTTACCCCTAAATCCCCTAAAGGGGACTTGATGACAGTGATTATCTTCACTGACATTTCCTATTCACAGGTTTCAGCCCCCTTTAGGGGGTTGGGGGTAGTATTAAATCATTTATGCTACTCCGGCATTTTCACATATTCGGCCTCGCCACGACATTCATGCAACAGTTGTTTGAACATCGCCACTCCCCTTTCTTTATCGAGGATTATCCAACGGTTTACCAAAAATGCTTTTACCACAAACGCCAACACGGCATCTATATCAAAATAATTAAAGAGCGCTATTTTTTCGACTTTATTCCACCGCAACCCATCGAGTTTTTGCTCGCGTTCCAGCAGATCGGGCAACTCAAATACCCGGATGATTTCCGCCACTTCTTCCATTTCAAGGGAAAGCCCGAAGTCGCTTGCTTTGCTTTTCAGAATGGCTTCCGTAAGGGCGTTCTCGCCTATCAAATACGATTCGGCCGATGTGTTCAACTTACGCGCGGCAAGCCCTGCCTGGATATTACGCAATAATACATCGAATGCAAAATATTCCCGCAGCAAACGGTTCCTGCTTTTTGTAATTGTTTTATAGAAAAAAGGCACCGGCGTTTCCAAGCCCATCAACAAAAGACGAAAATATTTCGTATCGTCGGTTTCCAAACGTTCGGAAATAGTTTGCATCAACCGTTCGTAATCGAAATTGCGCACATCCATTTCGAACGACATGTCGGGCAAGCCGGCTACCAGATATGTATATACCACCGCCATCGGTTATTCGCCAAACAACAAGGCGCGTGTTTGCGGGCGTAAATATTCGCCGAACAAATTTTCAAAATCTTTATCGGTAAGGCTGATGTAAAAACCGTCGCTCTTAGCGCCGATTTTAAATCCGGATTTGAAGGTTTTATCGAATTTTATTTCGATGCCGCCGGACAATTGTTTACGCGCCTGCTCATCGGCAAAGGCCTGCAACGATTGCCGCATGGCTTCGGGCAATATTACCGATAGCGACACGTTGGCCGCTTGCGGGTTAAAACGTTCTATGGTGGTCTTAATAAGAGATTTTACAAATTCCGCGTCGCTCATCGCTGCTTTGGCAGGTTCTCCCATTACCTTCGCTATAATAATGTCTTCAACGTTCCGCTTCACGGTGGCAATGGTTTGCCGGCCGGCCAGTTTCATTTCACCTTCTACGTTTTTTCTCGCTTCGGTTGCCGATTTTTTTGCTTGTTCTACGATTTCGCCGGCTTCCTGCCTAGCGTTTAAAACAATCTGCGCCGCTTCTTCCTTGGCTTTTGCCAGCAAGTGTTCGGCTTCCTGCTGTCCTTTCGACAAACCTTCGCGGTAAAGTTTATCGGTTAATTCTTGTAATTTATTTTGCATGGTCTTAAGCTAAAGTGACAAATTTACTAAAAATTTCTATAATCGCAAATAAAAATGAACAATTGTTCACAATACGTTTATTAATAAAAGATTTTTATATACTTTCCTATAACTGTTAAACGATCCATAACAGCATCTGCATGCTTATTAGAACTCATCAATGCGCCAATTTTTTCTTTATCTCCTGATTGATATGCAACAATGCTTCGCAAGTAGCAGCGTAGGGCGTCGTTTCACTTTGCCCTACGCTATGATATTTCAGGCATACAGCCTGCTTTTTACTCAATCATCCGGAAGTATTTTTTAATAAAAACCCCCGATAGCAAAACTACCGGGGGTAAATATAGATTAAATTTATGAATTGACCTACGCCAAAAATCCGAGCAGGATACCGGCGGCTACGGCGCTACCGATAACCCCGGCCACGTTCGGGCCCATAGCGTGCATCAACAAATAATTCTTCTTATCGTATTCCAAGCCTACGTTGTTCGACACACGGGCGCTGTCGGGTACAGCCGATACGCCGGCATTCCCAATCAACGGGTTGATTTTGTTGCCTTCTTTCAGGAACAGGTTGAAGAATTTCACAAACGACACGCCGGCAGCCGTAGCTACGATGAACGACAAGGCTCCCAGTCCGAAGATAAGAATCGAACGTACTTGCAAGAATTTATCGGCTTGCGTAGAAGCGCCTACCGTGAGGCCAATCAGAATAGTGATGACGTCAATCAGCGGCCCGCGGGCGGTTTCGGCCAAACGGCGGGTCACTCCGCTTTCTTTCAGCAGGTTTCCGAAGAACAACATGCCCAACAGCGGCAAGCCCGACGGCACCATAAAAGTAGTGAGCAACATGCCGAGAATCGGGAAAATAATTTTTTCGGTAGATGACACGGCACGCGGCGGTTTCATGCGAATCAAGCGCTCTTTCTTCGTGGTCAACAAACGCATAATCGGCGGTTGAATGAGCGGCACCAGTGCCATGTAGGAATAAGCCGATACGGCAATAGCTCCCATCAAATCGGGCGCCAGGCGCGACGACAGGAAGATAGCCGTGGGGCCGTCGGCTCCACCGATGATACCGATAGCAGCCGATTCCGAAGGCGAGAAGCCCAATTGCATAGCCAAGGCGTATGCACCGAATATACCAAACTGAGCAGCAGCGCCAATCAACATCAATTTAGGATTGGAAATAAGCGCCGAGAAGTCCGTCATAGCGCCGATGCCTAAGAAAATAAGCGGCGGGTACCAGCCTTGTATAACTCCCTGGTAGAGGATGTTCAACACCGAGCCTTCTTCGTATATCCCAATCGACAAGCCGGGAACAAAGGGAATATTCCCCACAATGATTCCAAAGCCGATAGGTATCAGCAACATCGGTTCCCAGTCTTTTTTGATAGCGAGGTATATAAAAAACAAGCCTATCAAAATCATGGCGATATGCCCCCATGAGGCATTCACAAAGCCGGTGTAGCGTAAAAACTCTTGTAAGTTTTCGCCTAAAAACGAGAAAAATCCTTCTTTCATACTATCCAATAATTACGAGTTCGGCTCCTTCCAATACGGAAGCGCCTTTAGATACTTTTACCGCCGTAACTTTTCCGTCGCGGTCGGACTCAATAATGTTCTCCATTTTCATGGCTTCGAGCATCATCAGCTTTTGGCCCATTTTTACCGTGTCGCCTTCCTTCACAAACACTTCGAGGATAACTCCGGGAAGCGGCGATACCACAGCGCCTGCGTTACCGCTAACGGTGGGTTTGTTGACCACCGGGGCGCCCGTTTCCGATACCGGTGCAGGAGCCGGACGGGTTATTTTGGTTGTTTTTTGTTTTATTGCCTTTTCGATTTCCACCTGATACGGCGTGCCGTTTACTTCCACTTCGGCAAGCAGGTCTTCCATATTGTTAATAGCTACGGTATAATCGTTGCCGTTTATTTTTAGTTTAAATTCTTTCATGATTTCGATTTATTCGTATAATTCGTAAAATTTGTATCTTTTATTTTTTGGGAACATCACGCAGTCCGTATATTTTGGAACTCCATGGAGAGTACGTGCGCGCCACCCGGTGAATCGTCAATATCGTATTTTCAATATCGTGCGCTTCTTCCTGAAGACGGTATAACTCCAAGGCCACAGCAATGGCCGCATATATTTCGCCGGATTCTCCATCTTTGGAGGCCACTACCGGTTTATTTCCCGTGGCTACCGCCGCTTTCCGGGCGCTGGCCCTTACCGATGCTTTTCCAATTTGTTTAAATATCAGGTACAATAAAATCAACGCTAAAAACACTACCGACATGGCCGTGATGGCCATAATGGCTCCGGAGGGGTCCACTTCGCCGAATATAAGCGCTTTCGAAGAATCGAGCAGTTTGTTGTTCGTGCTTGGCGTAGAGCGTTCCAATATTTGCCAGGCTCCCACTCCGTCGTCGATCCGCCCGTAGGAAATGTTCGAGTCGAGCGGCGGATAGGCAATACTATCCACAACGGTACGCCCGTCGTTACTGGTAAAATAGATTTTCCCGCCATTCTCATTCAACTTAAAATTGATATGGAATGTCCCGCGGAAGGGTTGGTCGTCTGCCCAAAAAAGAATGTGTTGGCGAGGTTTGATTTTCGTCAACACATCGCCTTTCGGAATCATGTATTTTTTCAGGTTGCCGGCATCGTCCGAGAGATAACATCCGGCAATATTCACGGTTCCGTAGGATTGGTTGAATAACTCAATCCATCCGTGCTTATGGCCGTAATCGTCTTCAAAATCATCGGTGTTGATGGTGAGCACTTCGTTGAGCCGCATATCGCCCGTGCTTTGCGCCGAGGCTTTCTGTACCACGAAGAACAAACAACCCGCAAGTAATAGTATTTTAAAAATATTCTTCATTTTTAATTCTCCATTTTCAAATTACAACGGCAGGTTGTCGTGTTTTTTAGCCGGATTACTTAATTTTTTCGTCGATAATTGTTGCAGTGCACGAATCACGCGGAAGCGGGTATTGCGCGGTTCAATCACATCGTCGATGTAGCCGTATTTAGCCGCATTGTAGGGATTGGCAAATGCTTCGCGGTATTCGTTTTCTTTTTCTGCGGAGAATTTTGCAGGATCGGGCGCGGCGGCGGCTTCTTTGCCATACAACACTTCGATAGCGCCCGAGGGGCCCATCACGGCAATTTCGGCCGTCGGCCATGCGTAGTTGATATCGCCGCGAAGGTGCTTGCTGCTCATCACGCAATAGGCGCCACCGTACGATTTACGCAACGTTACGGTTACTTTCGGAACGGTTGCTTCGCCATAGGCGTATAACAATTTTGCACCGTGCAGAATCACGCCGCCATATTCTTGTTGCGTGCCGGGCAAGAAACCGGGCACATCCACCAAGGTCACGATAGGAATATTGAACGCATCGCAGAAACGCACGAAACGAGCGGCTTTGCGCGAAGCGTTGCAGTCGAGCACGCCGGCCAGCACTTTCGGCTGGTTGGCTACAATGCCCACCGATGTTCCGTTGAAACGGGCAAAACCAACGATGATGTTGGCCGCATAGTCGCGGTGCACTTCGAGGAATTCGCCATTGTCCACCACGCCGCCAATCACTTCGTACATGTCGTAGGGTTTATTCGGGTTGTCGGGGATGATGTCGTTCAAGGCGTCTTCCAGGCGGTCAATCGGGTCAGCGCAACTCATCAGCGGCGCTTCTTCCAGATTGTTTTGCGGCAGGAAGCTGAGCAGGCGGCGAATAAGTTTCAGTCCGTCTTCTTCGGTATCAACGGCAAAATGCGCGACACCGCTCTTCGAAGCATGCACGCTGGCGCCGCCGAGTTGTTCTTGTGTTACGTCTTCTCCGGTTACGGTTTTCACCACTTTCGGGCCGGTAAGGAACATATAGCTGGTGCCTTTCATCATGATGTTGAAGTCGGTCAATGCCGGCGAATACACCGCACCGCCGGCGCAAGGGCCGAAGATGGCAGAGATTTGCGGCACCACGCCCGAGGCTAAAATATTGCGTTGGAAAATTTCAGCATAACCCGCCAAAGCGTTCACGCCTTCCTGAATACGCGCTCCGCCCGAGTCGTTGATGCCGATTACAGGGGCGCCCATTTTCATGGATTGGTCCATGATTTTACAGATTTTCATCGCGAAGCTTTCGGACAGCGAGCCGCCGAATACCGTGAAATCCTGTGCAAATACATATACCAAACGGCCGTCGATCGTACCGTAGCCGGTTACTACACCATCGCCGAGGAAGCGTTCTTTTTCCATGCCGAAGTTCGTACAACGATGCGTTACGAACATGTCGAATTCTTCGAAACTTCCCTCGTCCAACAACATGTTGATACGTTCGCGGGCAGTGTATTTTCCCTTTTGGTGTTGCGAGTCGATGCGTTTCTGACCACCACCGAGGCGTGCTTGTTCGCGCAATTGAATCAGCGCTTTTACTTTTTCCAGTTGATTGCTCATGTTATTTTTACTATTGATTTTATTTCTTGATAATTTGTTTCCTGCAAGAAAATTGAAAAATTATGAGTGATGAATTATGAATGGCTGACGCCTTCTTGCGCTTGTCGCATTCACAATTCATAGCTCATAATTCATCGTTCAATGTGCTATTTTTCACAAAACTCCGTCAATACGCCAATCGTGCTTTTGGGATGTACAAAGGCAATGCTCAAGCCTTCGGCGCCTTTGCGCGGAGCCTTATCCAACAGTTGAATACCTTTTTCGGTCATTTCGTTCAAGGCATTTTGCACGCCGTCTTCCACGGCAAATGCCAAGTGGTGGATACCTTCGCCTTTCTTTTCAATGAATTTGGCGATGGTCGATTCTTCCGAAGTCGGCTCGAGCAATTCGATTTTGGTTTGCCCGACCATAAAGAAAGCGGTTTTCACCTTTTGGTCTGCGACTTCTTCAATATTGTAGCATTTTAGCCCCAGTACATTTTCATAAAAGGGAATAGCGTCTTGTAAGGACTTAACGGCAATGCCAATGTGCTCGATGTGAGATAATTTCATGATATATTTTAGTATTAATTTGAGTAAACCTTTAAGAATCCCGCAAAGTTATTAATTTTAATTACATATGGCAAATATTTTTTCCCCTATTTCAAAATTCGAAAAAAAATAAGTTCTTTTGTACTTTCAAATTTGATTATGTTCGCTCATCTATATAAAAACCAATATATCCTGTTCTTGCGCCGGCTCTTGGTAGTTATGCTGCTTTTCAGTATATGCCGCATATTGTTCTACGTGTTCAACAGCGCCTTATTCCCCGACATGACGTTTGCTCGCCTTATGCGCATTATGTGGGGCGGCCTGCGTTTCGATTTGTCGGGTTTGTTGTACGTCAATTTGCTCTTTATTTTTATTACCATACTGCCGTTTCCATTCACCTCACACCGCGCGACACAAAACGTACTGCGCTATATTTACGTCATCACCAACGGCCTTGCATTGGGCATGAACTTGGCCGATATCGCTTATTTCCCGTTCACTTCGCGCCGCACGACCTTTTCTTTTTTCTCGGAATTTGCGGGAAACAACAACCTCGGCGATATTTTTGCAGAGTCTATCGGCGGTTATTGGTACTTGTGGCTGATTTGGGTCGGGATGATATTCGTTCTTTGGTGGACGTTCGGAAAAGTGCGCCGCTTGCAGTTGTTCGAGAATAAATGGGTGTACTACGGCGTACGTACTGGCATTATGTGCCTTGTCATATATCTTACCGTTGCCGGTATCCGCGGCGGGTTCGGCACCAGCACCCGCCCCATTACCCTCAGCAATGCCGGGCAGTTTGTGCAAAAGCCGTTGGAAGCAAACATTGTGCTCAACACGCCGTTTACCATTATCCGCACCGTGCAAAACAAGTCGTGGACAAGCCTTCATTATTTCGAGTCGGATGCCGAAATGGCTAAAGTCTTCACGCCCGTTCATGAGCCGGACAGCGCAGCGGTATTCGCTCCGCAAAATGTAGTGATTTTAATATTGGAAAGTTTCTCGCGCGAATTTGTCGGCGCATTGAATGCCGGCAAGCCCGATTTCATAAGCTATACGCCGTTTTTAGATTCCCTCGTAGCCCATAGCCACGCTTACTGCAACGGCTACGCCAACGGGCGTAAATCCATCGATGCGATGCCTTCCATATTAGCCGGCATTCCCACGATTAACGAACCGTTTGTGCTAACGCCCTATTCGTTAGACAAAATCGACGGATTGGGCACACTCCTGAAACGCAAAGGTTATCACACTTCGTTTTTCCATGGGGCGCCCAACGGTTCCATGGGCTTTTCGTCCATTTCCAACTTATTGGGGTTCGAGCATTATTTCGGCAAAACGGAGTATAACAACAACGACGATTATGACGGCATCTGGGGCATTTGGGACGAACCGTTCCTGCAATTCTTTGCGCAAAAATTAAACACGTTCCCGCAGCCTTTTGCGTCGGCGCTGTTCACTGTCTCGTCGCACCACCCGTTTAAGGTGCCGGAAAAATACGAAGGAACGTTTCCGGAAGGAACAGAAGCATTGCATCACTGCATCGGCTACAGCGATTATGCACTACGCCGTTTTTTTGACACCGCTTCGAAAATGCCGTGGTTCGAGAACACCTTGTTCGTCATCACCGCCGACCACGGAAGGCCTTCGCCCAATTACGCCGAATACCAGACCTCGACGGGTGTATTTGCAATACCGATTATTTACTACAGCCCGAAGTTCAAAGAAAGCTATATTGACACTACGCTTACGCAACAAATCGATATCATGCCGACCATACTCGGATATCTGCAATATAACCGGCCGTACCTTGCCTTCGGCCGCGACCTCACGAACAACCACGAGACTCCGTATGTGTTCAACTACATCGGCACGTACCAATTGCTATACGGCACTAAAAGCAATCTCCTGCAATGGAACGGCGAAGAAAAACCCGGCGACAACAATGACGCAATGTTGTTTTTGAAAGCGTTGCTGCAACAATACACCAACCGGCTGATTGAAGACAGGTTGACGGTGAGCAGTAAACAGTAGGCAGTGGGCCGTAGAAAGAGGCGGAATGGGGCATCCGTCTTGCCATTACCGCCCTTCCTGAAGAGGGAACAGAAAAAACAATGTGCTATCAGCTTTGTCCGGCATGAAATATATCTATATAACAAATTGAATAAAAAATAAGCTGTTTACCACGGAGTGGTAATATATGATATAACCGCGGGTAAGCGAAGTGCAACCCGTGGCTAC
>JAVBOD010000085.1:0-3289 GCA_031551045.1 Bacteroidales bacterium | reverse complement strand
GTGGAGATGGGCGGACTCGAACCGCCGTCCAACCAAGCCATCCAAACGCTTTCTACATGCTTATCCGTTGATTGGTTTTCGTCAACACGTCCGGACACCGGCACCCAAACCTGTTGCTTATCCGCTGTTTTCTCGTAACGCCTTAGCGGTGTCAACGTCACCAGCCTTTCATGGATGATACCCCGTATGCCCGGAAGTCAAAAGGCGGGAGCGCCGGGCGGGATACTCGTCGTACCGGCAACCTAGGCCAGCGGGATTAAGGTAGTGTGCTTAGCAGACTACGCAGCGAGTGCATAATTATTTTCGCCAGTTATGGCTTGCGCTTGGGATTTACGGGCCAACTTCGCAACGCCCGGCATGCTTACGTTCCGATTCAACTTGCTGTCAAAACCAAAACATCCCCATAATTGTATTTTACAAAGGTACGAATAAAAAATAAATAATCTATATTCGAATCTATCATTTTTCATCCAACAAAGCAGCTATTTTCCTTCTCATTATATCCCATTCTTCTTCAATACTACTACCCATTTTATAAAACGCAATATTCCCCTCTTTATCTATAATCATTTTGGTCGGAAAGCCTGAGTTTAGATTTAAACGATAGCTTTCATCTCTTGTTATCAAACAAACAAGGTATGGTAGTTGATGCTCATGTACCACTCTTTCGGCAATTTCTTTTGGGTCGAACGTAAACGATATAAATTGAAAATCAGTCTGACCTTTAAATTTAGCATAGAGATTTTTCAGTGCTTCAATCTCCCTCATGCATGGATTACAAGCTTGAAACCAAAAATCAATGACCGTAACTTTTCCTTGCATTTGTTTTTCGTTGATAATTTTTCCATCCAACGAAGTCGCTGAAAAAGGTACAAAAGCAGTTCCGACACAATGTCTGGTAATACTATCTCTTTCTCGCAAAAAATATTGTTGCATTCTTAATGCGATGGAATCAACTTGAGCTGATAGAGATACTGAATAAACAATGGCTATAATTGATAATACAACCTTACTTTTTTTGAAAATGATCATTGTTATTTATATAATTACCAAGGAATGGGTATTTCAGGAAATGCTTTGGCACAGTTATATGAATGACAAGGAATTTGATAAATATCATTTGGCGAAAATCCATAATCACAAAGGCATTGAGAACCTGTCCAATAAACACCTGTTATTGGAGCACAATATCCTCCCATACATAATAAGTCTACGGGACAATCTGCATCTATTTGACACCGCATATTGCTATTCCCACCCAGAATTTTTCTTGCTTCTTCCCTACTTAAAAGGGTTCCTAAGTCAATAAAATTTGTTTTCATAATTATATTTTAATGGATTAAAGTTTGTTTTACAGATTAAAACATGAACTTGAATTAAGACATGGACAAAACTACCAAATCAGCACAGTGCAACAAAGATATAATTATTTTTAATTAAACCCTATATATTTTATATCTTTTTCTTGAGAAACAATAGAATTATTTTTCAACGATTGGCGGATTAAGGGCTTTTTCGTACCTTTGTTGTTTAAACTAAATAATATTAAAAATGAACGCATTGATTTTTTTACAAGACGCAGCTCCGGCTGCCGGCGGCGGTGGAATGAGCATGTTGATTATGCTCGGATTGGTATTCGTGGTAATGTATTTCTTTATGATTCGCCCGCAGCAAAAACGCCAGAAAGAGTTGAACAATTTCCGTAAAAGCCTGCAAAAAGGCGATAAGATTATTACCGCCGGCGGTATTTACGGAACTATCGTAGAACTGAAAGACCATTACGCTTTGATTGAAGTGGACAACAACGTGAAATTGCGCGTGGACAAATCCACCATCATGAAAGACGTGACGGATTTGCAACAAGGTAAATAAAACGCTTGTTTATACTAAATGGTAAAAAAGGTATTACATTCCATTACCGGGAAAACGCCTTACAGCCGGAAGATTTTTATTTTTCTTATCTTTTTGGCGATTGCAACCATTGTGTGGTTTGTCAACGAATTGTCGCTGGAATATGTGAGCGATTTCCGTTGCCAAATCAACACGCAAAACAGCGCCAATAAAGATGCGCAACGGCTGACCACCCTTGAACCGGTGGACATGAAAGTGAAAACACGCGGATTTTTATTGGTGTATAACCGGTTGTCGCTTCCCGAGATTGAAATCGATACAAAAAACTACCGTGTAAATAAACATCCGGATCATCCTAACATTCATTACATTATCATAAACGGGGCTTTGCGCAACGATATTACCAGCAAACTCGACCAAGATGTCAAGGTGGAATCATTTGCCAGCGATACCTTGTTTTTGAAACCGCTCAAAAAATAGTAACACATGTTGAAAGTAGGGCTTACCGGTGGTATGGGAAGCGGGAAAACGCTGATTGCCGGCATATTTTCCACTTTTGGAATACCGGTGTTCGATGCCGACAAGGAAACAAAAGCGCTCTATGACGCCGACGAATCTTTGCGGGAAGCCTTGAAGCGTTTGTTAGGCAACGAAATATACAGCGGCCATGTGTTGCAACGGCAAGTGATGGCGAATAAAATTTTCGCCGACAAAGAATTACTGCATAAAGTAAATTCCCTGGTGCATCCGGCGGTAAAAAACGCTTTCAACACATGGGCCGGCCAACAAAAAGCGCCTTATGTAGTACAGGAAGCCGCTATTTTACTGGAAGCCGGATTTGCCGATTGTGTCGATAAAATAATTACCGTAAGCGCGCCGGAAACCGTGCGCATGAAACGTGTGGCGGAACGTAGCGGACTGTCGGAAAATGAAATAAAACAACGTATGCAGCAACAATGGCCGGACGAGCGGCGGAACGCCGCAGCCGATTTTGTGATTGTGAACGACGGATGGCAAGCCGTGCTGCCACAAATATTAAAAATACACCAGCAACTATCAGCTCTTTAGAATTATTTGAACAACGTATTAATCAGATGAAAACCGATTTAGAAAAAGTATTTTCGTTGGCCGGATATCCCGGCTTGTACAGCTATGTTTCACAAGGAAAAGCAGGCGTAATCATAGAATCGCTGCTCGACAAAAAACGGATGAGCGCCGGGCCCTCCATGCGCATTACTTCGTTGATGGATGTGGCCATTTTCACCGATACCGAAGAAGTACCCTTGCGCGAAGTACTGTTGAAAATAAAAGAAAAGGAAAACGGCGCCGCCGCTATCGACCACAAATCGCCTGCAGCCGCTTTGCAGAAATATTTTGAAGAAGTGTTGCCCACCTACGACCGCGAACGTTTTTACGCTTCGCACATGAAAAAAGTATT
>JAVBOD010000031.1:0-2618 GCA_031551045.1 Bacteroidales bacterium | reverse complement strand
GCAAATTCTAACACACAAAAACTATGAAAAAAACCGTTATCATAATGACATCATTAGCGATGTTGGGCCTGTCCGGGTGCAAAAACAGCAAACCGGCGCCGCAACCGGCGAAAACCGCCATGGAACTGAAAGTAGAAGAATACGCTCCTTTTACGCTGACTTCAGACGTAAGCCACTTGACCGACAAAGAACGTCAATTGACGGGTATTTTTATTGATGTAGCGCAGATTATGGACGAGCTATTTTGGATGCAAGCATTCGGCAATAAAACAGCGCTGGACACTATTTCCGATGCTGCCACTAAAGATTTCGCCATGATTAACTACGGCCCCTGGGATCGTTTAGATAACATGAAACCTTTCGTTTCCGGCTATGGCGAAAAACCGCAGGGCGCTCAATTTTATCCGGCAGATATGACAAAAGAAGAATTCGAAGCCTTGAAAGACCCGAACAAAACCAGCTTGTACACGGTTCTCCACCGCAATGCCGAAGGAAAATTGGAAGTAGTTTGGTATAAAGATTTCTATAAAGAAAAATTGAACAAAGCCATTGATTTGATGAAGCAAGCCGTGGAATTAGCCGAAGACGCCGGCTTGAAAAAATACCTCGCCGAGCGCATTAAAGCATTCGAAACGGACGATTATTTAGCCAGCGACATGGCATGGATGGATATGAAAACAAGCGGGCTCGATTTTGTAGTAGGCCCTATTGAAAACTACGAAGACCGCCTGTTTGGATACAAAGCCGCTTACGAAGCGTTTGTGTTGATTAAAGATAAAAAATGGAGCGACGACTTGGCGAAATTTACTAAAATGTTGCCCGCCCTGCAAAAAGAATTACCTTGCGACCCGAAGTATAAAAAAGAAGTACCGGGCACAGACTCGGACTTGAATGTGTACGATGTGGTTTACTATGCCGGCGATTGTAACTCGGGCAGTAAAACCATTGCCATCAACCTGCCGAACGACGAGCGCGTGCACCTGAAAAAAGGCAGCCGCCGCTTGCAATTGAAAAACGCGATGAAAGCGAAATTCGATAAAATTGTTCTACCTATTGCCGAGCTGATGGTCGATTCGACACAGGTGCAAAATGTGAAATTCGAAGCGTTTTTCTCGAACGTGACTTTCCACGAAGTGGCGCACGGCCTGGGCATTAAAAACACCATTACCGGCAAGGGAAATCTCCGTCAGGCATTGAAAGAACAATATTCCGGATGGGAAGAAGCAAAGGCCGATATTCTCGGTTTGTTCATGGTACAAAAACTGATTGAACGCGGCGAAATTACCGACGTTACCGTAGAACAGGCATATACTACTTTTATTATTGGAACCTTGCGCTCCGTACGTTTTGGCGCGGCTTCGGCACATGGCAAAGCCAACATGATGTGCTATAATTTCTTCGAGGCCAACGGCGCATTTTCGAAAAATGCCGGAGGGAAATATGTCATCAACATGGAAAAAGCCAAAGCGGCTTTGGAACAATGGGCTGCGTTGATTTTGAAAGTGGAAGGCGATGGCGATTACGATTTCGCGAAATCATACTTGGAAGAAAACTCGGTAATCAAACCGGGCTTGCAGGCCGATTTGGATAAAGTGAACAGCGCCGGCATTCCGCGCGACATTCGTTTTAACCAAGGTAAAAAAGAATTAGGATTGCAATAATTGTTCACCTGTAGAATTTTATAAACCCCGGCAGGATGAACCTGTTGGGGTTTTTTCTTTATTTTTCGTACTTTTGCAACCTTTAGCACAAAAATCTATGGAATACAATTTCTCCGAAATCGAAAAAAAATGGCAACGTTATTGGGCCGACAAACAAACTTTTAAAGTAGAGGTCGATAAAAACCGGCCGAAATTTTATGTTCTCGACATGTTTCCTTATCCTTCCGGAGCCGGCCTGCACGTGGGGCATCCGCTGGGTTACATCGCTTCGGATATTTACAGCCGCTACAAACGCCTGAAAGGTTTTAATGTGCTGCACCCGATGGGCTACGATGCTTTCGGGTTACCGGCCGAACAATACGCTATTCAAACCGGTCAGCATCCGGCCACGACTACGGAGAATAACATTAAACGCTATCGCGAACAGCTGAATAAAATCGGTTTTTCGTACGACTGGAGCCGTGAGGTACGCACTTGCGACCCCAATTACTACAAGTGGACACAGTGGGCATTCCTGCAAATGTTTAACTCGTACTACTGTTACGATGCACAGCAGGCACGCCCTATTCAAGAGTTGATAGATGTCTTTGCGCAGCAGGGAACAAAAGACTTGCACATTGCTTGCAGCGAGGAGTTGCAATTCACCGCAGAAGAATGGAAAGCGAAAACAGAAAGAGAGCAGCAAGATATTTTGATGAACTACCGCATTGCTTACCTCGGCGAAACGGCGGTAAACTGGTGCCCTGCCTTAGGAACCGTGCTGGCCAACGACGAGGTGAAAGACGGCCTCTCGGAACGCGGCGGGCATCCGGTAGTCCAGAAAATGATGAAGCAATGGCAACTCCGTGTATCGGCCTATGCCGAGCGCTTGCTGAACGGCTTGGATAAACTGGCGTGGACCGATTCGCTGAAAGACATGCAACGCAATTGGATTGGACGGAGCGAAGGGGCGGAAAT
>JAVBOD010000030.1:0-32616 GCA_031551045.1 Bacteroidales bacterium | reverse complement strand
GAATTGAGTGAAGAATGGTATGCCGGCGGGAAAAACGGCACGACGTTCGATATTACTTCGCGCGCCTATCGCCAACCGATGCCTTTCGTCGAGGAAGACGCTACGCTCTACAGACAATTCATGCGCGGCGAGCAGATTTTTGGGAAAAGTTTTGTTTCCGAAGAAGGCATGGGATATTCCGGCCTCGGCCCGGCATATATCCGCAAATCGTGCATTGCCTGCCACCCCAGCTATGGAGGGCGCAGCAAGCGCGTTGATAAATACGATTCGAACGACAGCCGCAATGGTTATTTGTTGATGATTTACGACCCGACAAAAGAAGGCTTGCCGCTGGCTTCCACCTTTTTTACCGGCATGACGCAAACACGCGCCGTAGCGCCGTTCAAAGCGCCTATCGACGAATCGGGAATTACTATAACATGGCATGAATACATCGACCCCGAAACGCAAAATAAATATGTTGACGGAAGTTCCTACAGCTTGATTTACCCGACGGTAAGCATTGCCCAAAGCGCTATCTTATTCAACGATTTCGATATGAGTAAACACGCCGCTTGCCTCGAAGCAACTATCGGGATTTACGGAACGGGATTATTAGATGCTATTTCGGACGACGACTTGCGGGCCGAGTACGCATATCAGCAAACACGCGGGTATTGTGCCGGCATCATTGGCGCCGACATCGACGACGATGCCACCGGCGGCAACCGGTACGACCCCGGCAAACATCCGGGGCGATTTACCTACCTTTGTACACGCGGTTCGATTGAAAACGGGCCGGGTTCCAACGCACTGTGGAATATCACCAACGTAACACGCGAAAACCGGACGTACAACTATATTACTCAAAGGTATGCCGTAGAAATGTCGAAAGACGCCGATGTGAAAAAATTATATGCCGGCCTGACCGAACAACAGATTGTCGATACATTGATGTCGAGAAAACTGAAGCCCGAAATGAGCATGGACGATTACGAATCCTTTATGGTGTGGCACCGCGGATTGGCGGTACCTGCCGCCCGTAACCTCGACGACCCGACAGTGCAGCGCGGCAAAAAACTGTTTGCCGAAGCCGGATGCATCGCGTGTCACAAACCCTCGTGGAAAACACGTTCTAACTACAAACCGATGCCGGCGCTCTCAAATCAAACCATTTATCCGTACTCCGATTTGCTACGCCACGACCTCGATATGAAAGAGCCGGGGCGCGCCCGTGTATGCCGTACCACTCCGCTGTGGGGACGCGGACTGATGTCGATAACTTCGGGGCACACCGATATGTTGCACGACCTCCGCGCCCGCAACTACGAAGAAGCCATTCTCTGGCACGGCGGCGATGCAAAATATAGCAAGGAAAAATTCCGCGCCATGTCTAAGGAAGACCGCGATGCGCTGGTGAAGTTTTTGAAAGCGATATAATTTTATTAACTGCGAAAACACAAAATTTTTACACAACGAGCGCAAATCAAATTTTTGTGCTCGTTGCGGCTTCTTTGTAGCCTTTGCGTTTTTTAAAATCAATCCATTTAAATGAATAGTAAGATGAAAGCCAAACATATCAAAACCATTGCCTTTACTATATTTTTTGCGTTGATAGGCATACTTGTAGTTGCTACTGTTTTTGAAAAGATAAACGGCAGCGAACAAGTACACGAGTTTATTTACGGCTCGTGGTGGTTTGTGGCATTGTGGGCGATTTTCGGAATAGTTTCATTGACCTACATTTTTCAACAGAAGCTATACCTCCGTGTTCCCGCTTTTCTGCTGCACATTTCTTTCGGATTGATATTGACGGGCGCCCTGGTCACCTTCCTTACGGCCGAACGCGGCTACATCCATCTCCGGCAAGGAGAAACACGGCATGCTTATAGCGCGGAAAAAGAGGGGAGCGAACAAGCTTTACCGTTCGAACTAAAATTAATTTTATTCGACATCGAATATCATGCCGGCAGCGGTGAACCGGCCGATTTCATTAGTTTCCTGAAAGTGGACGATGAGATGTGCCGCGTGTCGATGAACAAGATTTACAGACACCGTGGTTACCGCTTCTACCAGATGGATTACGATCCTGACGAAATGGGTACCGTGCTGTTAGTGAGCCACGACCCGTGGGGAATCGGCGTAACCTATGCCGGCTACGCTTTACTGGCTTTGTCGATGTGTTGGCTGCTGTGGCGGCGTATCGGATGGAAAGGTTTACTTTGCACCGTGATTCCGACGGCCGGCGTGTGGTTGTATATTTCGCAGTTGAATCCCATGACGCCCGTGCTGCGCACGCCACTGTTGGCAGCGCACGTATCGGTCATTATGGTGGCGTATGCGCTGTTTGTTTTTATGATGATAACCGGTATCGTCGGTTTGTGTGCATCGAAGCAAAGCATGCGCCTCTACCGGTGGAACTCCAAACTGCTTTATCCTGCACTATTTCTATTGGCCGCCGGTATTTTTATCGGCGCCGTGTGGGCCAACATTTCGTGGGGGCGCTATTGGGGTTGGGATGCCAAAGAAACATGGGCGCTCATTACCATGTTGGTTTATGCCCTTCCTTTTCACCGAAAAAGCATTGCCTTTTTCCGTTCGCCGAAGAAATTTCATCTATATTGCGTATTGGCCAGTCTTGCCGTAGGCATGACCTTTTTCGGGGTAACATATTTGCTGGGCGGGATTCACAGTTATGTGTAGATTCCTGTTGTGGCTTCATGTTTACTCCTCTACTTCAATCCCTATTTTCTTCATCAGCAAGCAGGCATTAAAGGTCTGGCAAATCCCTTGGCGAAGCTTATAATCAAAAAAGAATTCGTCGTTGTGAATGGTAATATCGAAATGATAATTGGATACTTGCTGCGAATAATTTATAGCCATTTTGGTGAGCTCCAAATCATGAGTAGCGACCAATGCCACGGTATCGTTCTTTATAAAATTTTTCACCAATGCCACACTTCCCGTGTATTTATCTTTAGAATTCGTTCCACGTAATAACTCGTCCAACAATAGGAAGCAACGTTTGTTGCGTGCTATTTCCTCTATAATGGATTTGAGGCGCAGCAACTCGGCATAGAACGACGATGTATTTTCATTCAACGAATCGCGGATACGCATGTACGTGTGAATGTCGGCCAGCGATACGGTGAGCGACGCCGCACAGGCCGGCATGCCGGCAAAAGCCAGCACCATATTGACGCCGAGCGTGCGCAGAAACGTGCTTTTCCCGGCCATATTCGAACCCGTGATAATATCCACACGGCCCGTTCCGCCTATCGTATATTGATTGGCCACACGGTGCTCGAGGTCAATCAGCGGATGAGCAATCTCGTCCGCTTTCAAGTGAAAATAATCATCCGTTACTGCCGGGAAAGCCCATTGCGGATGATTGAAATGCACAAGGCTCATCGATAGATAAGCATCCAGCCACCCGATTTGTTGCAGGCATAAGGCAAATAATCTGCGGTTGCGGACAAACCATTTTTCAATAGCTATGGCATAGCGGATTTCCCACAAAAAAAGAATATTCAATACCGGGCCAACCAACATATTTCCGCGGTATTCCATTTTATCCAGAAGCTTGGACAAACGTCGCAGTTCTTTATGGAATTTATATTCTTCTCCTATTTTTGTTTGGATGGCACGCAATTCCGGGTGTTGAAACGGTTCTTTCGCAATCAACTCCATCAGGCACGAATATTTATAAAACAAGCCGGCGCTTTTGCCCACATAATTTTCAATCTCGTTCACCTTTTTGTTATTCCTCAAAAAAGTAAACAACGATACCAGCCCGGCAATAATGGTAACGCCCCAGCAATAAGAACACAAATAGCCTGCGGCAAAAGAAAAAATAATAAGCAGCGGCAAAATCACCGGACTTAGTTGTAGAAATTTTTGCCGGTGAAGCGTTGGCTGGAAGTTATCCATAAAAGCCTGCATGCGTTTTGATTCTTCCGCCGTCGAGATTTTCGACAGAAAAAACGCCGAAAGAAATCGTTCTTTGAAGGCTTCTTTTTGCGCCAATTCTTTTACTATATTTTGACGTTGGATAATATGTTCCTGCGATGTTTTTGCCGATAAACAAGCGGCTAAACGATTGCTTCCTTCGTAGGTCACCGTGCGGTTGATGTAAGAAAAAACAGAGCCTGCCCCGAACAAATCCAAGTCGGACGAATAAGGATGTTTATCGTCCATATACTGTGTCCCTTCGCCAAAAATATTTTGTTGCTTGATTGTCGTTTCATTCCGGTAAATACGCAATAAGTCGCATACCCACTCCGAGTTTTTGTCGATGTGCCGGTGGCGCCGTGTAAACAACACAAAAATTATCAGGCAGCACAAAAGCACACCCATTCCCACGATAACGGAAATATACTTAAAAGCGACAAAACAAACAGCGCATGACAGCAAAAATAGATAGAGGCGGATACGTGAAAAACGGTCGCTTTGCTTTCGCAGTTCCGCCAGTTCGTTTTCCAGCGCAGCAATTTTAGAGAGATAGAAGGATTTCAATGGTAGGGCTGATTTTATAACGTTTTCAATGCTTGCACAAACTCGTCGATATCGGCTTCGGTAGTGTTGAACGAACACATCCAGCGCACTTCGTGTTTAGCTTCGTCCCACACATAGAAACAATATTTTTCCTGCAAAGGTTTAATGGCTTCTTCCGGTAAAACAGCAAACACCGCATTCACTTCTACCGGCTGCGTAATGTGTACTTTGGGCGCTTCCCGTTTAATTTGCTTAGCCAGTAACTGCGCCTTCTCATTGGCTTGCGAGGCAATGTCGCGATACAACTCGTTTGTCAGGAATGCGTCGAACTGTGCCGCGATAAAACGCATTTTCGAATAGAGTTGCATATGCTGTTTACGCTTGAATAAGAAATTTCGCGCCAATTCCGGCCGGAAAAACACGGCGGCTTCTCCCAGCATCAAGCCGTTTTTTGTGCCGCCGAACGATAGTGCATCGGCGCCGGCATCCACCGTAAAAGCGCGGAAAGGCAGATTCAACGCGGCGGCGGCATTTGCCAAACGCGCGCCATCGATATGTAAATACATGTCGTAGGCATGCGCCAAATCGGCTAAGGCTTTTATTTCTTCCGGGCGGTATAATGTTCCGTATTCGGTAGATTGCGAAATGGAAATCACTTTCGGCTGCGAATGATGTTGCTCTCCGAAACCGTGTAGCAACGGACGCACCAACTCCGGCGTGAGTTTACCGTCGGGCGTATCGACCGAGAGTAATTTGCAGCCCGTGATACGTTCCGGAGCCCCGCATTCGTCCACATTGATGTGCGCCGTGGATGCGCATATCACCGCATGATACGAGTCGGTAAGCGCTTTCAGGCAAAGTACGTTGGCCGCCGTTCCGTTGAACACAAAATACGCCTCGGTTTTTTCGCCGAATAGTTGTTTGAATTTTGTTTGTACTTGCGCGGTGTATTCATCGTCGCCATAAGCAACCTGATGTGCTGTGTTGGCATTTTCAACGGCTTTTAGAATGGCAGGATGAATGCCCGAATGATTATCGCTTCCAAAACTGTGTTTCATAAGGTTGGAATAATTTATTTTTCAGTTACAAATATACGCTTTTCAATAAATTTAACTATCTTTAGTCTTTTAAAAATTAAAACTATCAACATTATGAGATTAAAAACCGCCAGCCTTTTCATCTTATCGTTATTTTTTACATCCCATTTATTTTCCCAAGAAGCCAATGGGAAAACCGGCGCGTTGCTTTGGAAAGTTTCGGGTAACGGGTTGAACAAACCATCCTATATTTTAGGCACGCATCATCTGATGCCGTCCGCTTATTTGGATAGCATCCCCGGTTGCCGTACGGCACTAAACAGTTGCGAGCAGGTGGTGGGAGAACTGGTAATGTCTGATATGCAAGCCTTACAAGCACAGATACAACAGGCAAGCAGGATGCCCTCCGACACCACGTATCAGCAGTTATTTTCTACGGATGATTTGGCATTTTTGGATAAAAAATGTACAGCCATTTTTGGCGCCGGAATTCAACAACTCAGCCTATTCAAACCGGCCATGATAAGCATGCTGTATTCTGTAACCATGTTGCAAAAAAAATATCCGTCTACCGTAGGGCAAGAGGGAATGGACATTGCCGTTCAAAAACAAGGAAAACCGGTGATAGGACTGGAAACAGCCGATGATCAGATTTATGCTTTATTCGGTTCCCAATCGTTGCAGCGCCAAGCAGATTTATTGATTTGCAGTTTACGGCATGAAGATAAAGGGTTGTCGGAACTTCAGAAAATGCAACAATGCTATCGTGCAGCCGACCTCACTTGTTTATATGGTTTGTTGGCCGACAAACCGGCGGACGACCCTTGCCCGAGCAGTAGCGAGGAGGAAAATATTCTCAACAAGAACCGCAACGACCAATGGATGAAAAAACTTCCTACATTGATGAAAGAAAAACCGTCGTTTGTAGCCGTGGGTTGCCTGCACCTTGCTGGGCCGGTAGGGCTTTTGGCTCAGTTGGAAAAATTAGGATATAAAGTGGATGCGGTGAAATAAGTCGAGTATCCCACTTTCAGAAACAGCTCCTATAGAGGCTGTTCAAAAAATTATTTTTTTTGCATTTACCCCCGACCCCCTAAAGGGGGGAGCGCAGAAACACAGCACTTTGCGAAAGTCCCCTTTAGGGGATTTAGGGGTAAAAGCGACTTTTTGAACAACTTCTTCTCATCGCTAAATATAGCGGCTGTCTTTTTTCAGGTCGATGTCTTTTATGATTTGTTTAAAGCCTTCTTCTTCGTTTTTAGGGCACACCAGCAATACGTTATCGGTATCGACCACTAAATAATTATCCAGGCCGCGCAATACAATCAGTTTTTCTTTATTTTTACTGGCGACTAAACTATTGGCCACTTCATAGAACATTACATTCTTTGTATCAACTACATTTTGAAACGAATCTTTCGTTTGCTGAATGTAAAGCGATTGCCAGGTACCCAAATCGGACCAACCTACATCGGCCGAAAACATATATACATTCGTGGCCTTTTCCATAATACCGTAGTCAATTGAAATATTCGGGCATTCGGAATAAGCTTTCTGAATAAAGGCTTCTTCGCCCGGAGTATAATATTTATCGGCGCCGGCTTCAAACAAGGTTGACACGTCGGGCAAATATTCTTTCAGGGCTTGTTGTATGATTTCTAAATTCCAAATAAAAATACCGGAATTCCAATAAAACTCGCCGCTTTCTACAAAAACTTTAGCCAGTTCGGCATTCGGTTTTTCGGTAAATGTTTTTACGCGGTAGGCCGTTTGTTTATTGCATACTTGCTTATCGTTCGAATTTATTTGTATGTAGCCGTAATTCGTTTCGGGGCGTGTCGGTTTAATCCCTAAGGTCACTAAATCTTTTCCTTGAGTAGCACAATTCAACCCGCTTTGAATGACTTGAAGAAATTCCACTTCATTTAAAATCAAATGGTCGGACGGAGCAACTACGACGGTTGCATCCGGATTTTTTTGACGGATTTTATAGGTGGCATAAGCAATGCATGGTGCCGTATTACGGCGTAGCGGTTCCAACAATATTTGTGACGGGTCGATATTCGGCAATTGCTCCAGCACCAAGTCTTTATAGGCCGTTCCTGTTACAATTAAAATATTTTGATGGGGGATAATTTTGGCAAAACGATCAAATGTTTGTTGCAGGAAAGTGCGGCCGGTACCTAAAATATCGAGAAATTGTTTTGGGCGGGAAATTCTACTCATAGGCCAAAAACGGCTTCCGATACCGCCGGCCATGATAATGCAATAATTATTGTTTTGTGACATGCCTGTTTAGCGTATTTCTTGCAAAGGTAATCATAAAAACTACGGGAAACAACCCTGCCTAAAAATTCACAAACGCGCCTGTTTATATCTCGTTAGAAATATTTATATCATAGAGCCACGGCATTTTGAATTTATTTATTAACAATTGATTTCATATGCCGTTTTTTACATATATTTGAACATTCATTTTCCTTAAAAAATCAAATTAAAACATTCAATATTATGGCAAAAGAAAAAGAAACAGCAGCGCCCGCAAAAGCAGCACAAGTAAGTCCCGAAAAGTTGAAAGCGCTACAAGCAACCTTAGACAAATTAGATAAAGAATACGGCAAAGGAACGGTGATGACACTGGGCGAGAAACCCTCGTTTGAAGTGTCGGTGATTCCGTCCGGCTCCATTGCCTTAGACCATGCCTTGGGCATTGCCGGCTATCCGCGCGGAAGAGTGGTAGAAATTTACGGCCCCGAGTCGAGCGGTAAAACCACGCTGGCCATTCACGCCATTGCCGAAGCGCAAAAAGCTGGCGGCATTGCCGCTATTATCGATGCGGAACATGCGTTTGACCCAAGCTATGCAAAAAAATTAGGCGTCAATGTAGATACATTGCTTATTTCGCAACCCGACAACGGCGAACAAGCGCTTGAAATTGCCGACCATTTGATTCGTTCCGGAGCGGTGGATATCGTGGTGATTGACTCTGTGGCAGCGCTCACGCCCAAAGCCGAAATCGAAGGCGAAATGGGCGACTCGAAAATGGGGTTGCAAGCCCGTTTGATGAGCCAAGCCTTGCGTAAACTCACGGCGAATATCAGCCGTACAAATACTTGCTGTATTTTCATCAACCAGTTGCGCGACAAAATCGGCGTGATGTTCGGCAATCCCGAAACCACTACCGGTGGTAATGCCCTAAAATTCTATGCCTCGTTGCGTTTGGATGTGCGCCGCGTAACACAAATAAAAGACGGCGAAGAAGCGACCGGCAACCGTACCCGCGTGAAAGTGGTGAAAAACAAAATGGCGCCGCCCTTTAAAAAAGCGGAATTTGATATTGTATTCGGCGAAGGAATTTCGAAAATCGGCGAAATTATCGACTTGGGCGTTGACTTCAACGTTATCAAGAAGAGCGGATCGTGGTTCAGCTATGGCGACACTAAGCTTGGCCAGGGTCGCGATGCAGTGAAACAACTGTTCTTCGACAATCCCGAATTAGCCGATGAAATCGAAGCTAAAATCCGCGAAAAATTAGTCGAAGTGAAAGAATAATATTCCCGGTAGGGCATTTGTAGCGAAATTCCATAGTAAGATTTGGCGAAAGCCTTAATTATGTCAAAAGAGCAACTTTTTCAGGTTGCTCTTTTTTGCGGATAGTTAGCGGCTTTTTGTTTCCTATAATCCCTGCGGGAAGTGTAATAATTTTAAAGCATTAAGTAAATGGTGCGTAAACTTACCCTTTCTTCCCTAACACATATATTTCGAGGTCTTTTATTTCCTCTTTTGTCAGCGTGAGGCAGCGGAAGCCCGACTGCACGATAATGCGGCACGCCATTTCAAAAAATACGGCCTTTTGGAATGCATCGTCAAAATCCTTTCCGCACACCACTTGCCCGTGTTTGCTGAGCAAGGCGCTATCGTGATTCGTAAGCGCTCCGGTCACGGCCTTTGCTAATTCCGGCGAGCCGGGACGATAATATGGTATCACCGGAATTTCGCTTCCCACGTGGCAGGGAATTTCGGCGGTTACATTAAAATCTGTCGGCTTCTCTTCCATGCAGGCAATAGTGGTAGCATACTCCGATTGAAAATGCAATACCACATTTACATCTTTTCGTGCGCGTAACACACCGAGATGAAACCCGCTTTCCATCGACGGCTTCCGTTCGGATATCACTTCTCCCGAAGAGATGCGGCATACACACACTTGTTCGGGACGAATGGCCGGCAGCCACGAACCGGTACCCGATACCAGCGCAACATCGTCGTCTATGCGCCACGAAAGATTTCCGCTGCTGCACAGCATCAGTCGTTCGTTTCCCGCGCGATGAGCGGCTGCTATAAATTCTTGTAGTTGTTTGTTTGAAACCATGTTTTTTAACTATGAATTATGAAATTGTTTTGTCATTCTGAACGAAGTGAAGAAGCTGTAAATGGAAAGATTGCTTCACTTCGTTCGCAATGACGTCGTTCCGGCTCCCCCTTTGGGGGCTGGGGGGCTTATCTGTATAAGCCTCCATATGTCCGGCAAGCGCGGTAGTCCGCTCCTTCGGCATCCATACCGAACGCCGCCCAGGCGCTGGGGCGGAAAATATCGGCTTCGTTCACATTGTGCATGCACACCGGAATACGCAACATCGATGCCAACGTTATCAAATCGGCGCCAATGTGTCCGTAGCTGAATGCCCCGTGATTAGCGCCCCAATTATTCATCACCGAATACACATCGGCAAAGGCGCCTTTGCCCGTGAGGCGCGGCGTGAACCATGTCGTAGGCCATGTTTTGTCGGTGCGTTCATTCAGCGTTTTGTGCACGTCGGCGGGAATTTCCACCGTCCAGCCTTCGGCAAGTTGCAATACCGGTCCTAAGCCTTTTACAAGATTGATACGCGCCATAGTCACCGGCATGCCGCCTTTCGACAGGAAGTTGGACGAATAGCCGCCTCCGCGGAAATATTCGGCATTTGCCGGATACCATGTGGTAGCTTTCAAACATTTATCGGCTTCTTCCTGTGTGATATCCCAGAACGGTTTCATCGCCGGCCGTCCGTCTTTGCTTTGTTCGCCGCTACCGTCCAAGCTGGCCGAGCCGGAGTTGATGAGATGAATCAATCCGTTGGCCGCCAGACCTTCCAATTTTTTACCGGTAACACGTTCTACGGCTTCGGCGCTCCAGAAAGTGCGTACATCGGCAAATACCTGCGCCGTGTTGGTCAGCAGTTTTCCGAACAACATCGCCACGCCGTTCAGGGAATCGTTTTCGGTGGCTACCACGTACGCTTCGCGAATGCCGTTCCAGTCGAACGACGAGTTTAAAATCGCTTCGCTGAAGTCGCCGTTCGGGAAATGGTCTGTCCATTGGCGTTGGCCTTGGAAGCCGCCGACAATGGCGTTGTGTCCCAACGCTTCTTCCAAAAATCCGAGTTCGCGGAGTTTCGGGTTGCCACACATCAAATCGCGCATGATGAGGGTCATTTTCACTACAAATTCCCACTCGGCATCTTTCACTTCGCGTGATTTTTGCAGTTCTTTTTTGTTGAAATCCGCGCCTTCGTTTGCCTTGCAATGGGTAGTCGTCCAGGCCATAGCTTTTTTAAATTCTTCGGGATCGAAAATATTTTCTTCCAGGCGGCGGATGACTTCCGACATATCCACATATTCGTTGCGCATACCGAGGTAGTCTTGGAAAAAATCGGCATTGACAATGGAACCGGCAATTCCCATCGACACCGAACCGATGGAAAGATACGATTTGCCGCGCATTTCGGCTACGGCCACAGCGGCCTTTGCGAAACGCAATAATTTTTCTTCTACATCGGCGGGAATGGTTTTGTCGCCGGCATCCTGCACATGGCGGCCATAAATACCGAAGGCCGGTAATCCCTTTTGATTGTGTGCCGCCAATGCTGCGGCCAGATACACGGCGCCGGGGCGTTCCGTTCCGTTGAATCCCCAGATGGCTTTCGGCATCAGCGGATCCATATCAATGGTTTCGCTACCGTAGCACCAACAGGGCGTTACGGTAATTACCGCGCCCACGCCTTCGCGGCGGAATTTCTCGGCACAGGCCGCCGCTTCGGCCACCCGGCCAATGGTACTGTCGGCTACAACGCATTGCACCGGCGTGCCGTCCGTGTAGCGCAATCGATTGCACAAAAGTTTCGCAACAACCGTTGCCATATCCATGGTTTGTTGTTCAAGCGATTCGCGCACGCCGCGCTGGCGGCCGTCAATCGTCGGGCGAATCCCGATTTTCGGATGTGTTCCCACAAATCTTGTTGTTGTCATATTTCTCTATTTTTACTAATTATTGATATCGTTTTCTGTACATCCTCATACCATAGAATGCAATCACCACAAAGCAAATGAAAGGAAGGACGAAGGATATGCGCACCGACGAAAGCATCGGAAACCAGGTGGCTTTATCTATCAGCAACCCTTGTATCGGAGGCATTAAACAACCTCCGCCAATGGCTAAAATCAATCCGGCTGAACCAAGTTTGGCGTCGTTGCCTAAACCTTTCAATGCCATGCCGTAAATGGTGGGGAACATGAGCGACATGCAGGCCGAAATGGCAATCAGGCTGTAAAGACCGGCCATACCGGGTAAAAAGATAGCGCCCATTGTAAAAATTCCGCCGCCGATAGCCAATCCTAACAAAAGGGAACTCGGCTTGAAGTATTTCAACAGGAAGGTGCAGATAAAACGGCTGCAAACGAAGATGCCCATGGCAATCATATTATATCCTTGTGCGGTTTCTTTTTTCATGCCTATTTCCGCTTCGGCATATTGAATAATGAATGTCCACACCATGATTTGTACGCCTACATAAAATATCTGCGCCACTACGCCGCCCACATAGCGGCTATTAGATAATAGTCGTTTTACCGTTCCTTTCGTATCTAATTTGTGTGTGTCTTTACTGTCTTCTTTCGGTAAACGGGCAATCAGGAAAATGATAAAAAACATCAATACTACTAAACCTAAAATCAGATAGGGCCCGCTGATGACTGAAAGGTCGCTTTTCTGCATAGCGGTAAATGCTTCGGGATTCACCGTTTGTAATACTTGGCGGTCGGCTTCAGTCGCAGGATTTAATTTTGCCAAAATAAATTCTTTTGCCACCAGCATACCCGTAAGCGAGCCGATGGGGTTAAAGGCTTGTGATAAATTCAATCGGCGGGTCGCTGTTTCTTCGGCGCCCATCGAAAGAATATAAGGGTTCGAAGTGGTTTCGAGGAACGCCAAACCGCAGGTCATTACGAAATAAGCAATCAGGAATGCCCAAAATGCCATAAGCCCTCCGGCGGGAAGAAAGAGCAGGCAACCAACGGCATACAAGGCAAGCCCTGTGAGAATCCCTTTTTTGTAGCTGTATTTTTTTATGAATAAAGCAGCCGGAATAGCCATAAAACAATAGCCTCCGTAAAAGGCAAATTGCACCAGCGAACTTTCGAAATTCGAAATAAGCAAGATATTTTTGAAGGCAGCTACCATCGGATTGGTGATATCATTGGCAAAGCCCCACAAGGCGAAAAGCGTGGTTACAAGGATAAATGGCCCCAAAAGCGCTTTGGTGACCACCGCAGTTTTTGGCTTATTCATATGTTCGGTTTTATATCGTTTATCACTTTGTAATTTCGAGCGGTTTTTGCAAACAACAATCGATTGCATAGGCCTTTATTTACTCAAAAAATGTGGATGATTATTTTTACTCAAACAATTTTTGCTTTTCAAACGTCAACGGGATAAAATTGATAGCAACAAATATAGTGAATAATATTTGATTTGGATGTCATTGCTGGGTGTATGACAAATTTCATTTTGTTGCCATTTCAAGCCCTGAGAAGGTTTCATATTAATAACCATGGGTAAAACCCATGGAAAGCAACAAGGCAGTCTTTGCGCACGGAGCACAAACCGTTTTCAATAAACATCCCGAATCCCGTGCGCGAATGTGCTCCGCTGCTTGTGTCACGGATTACGCTCCGCTTACCCGAGGGTATTCAAATTTAGTCGCTTCGCGACAGTATAAACGTTTAGAAAGCTTCGTTAAAGTTGAAGTAGAAACCGTGGGAGAGTTTTCCTCCGGGCATCAAGTTGCCGATACCATAATCGAGGCGGATATTCATGCGGGGTTGTACCTCTATTCGATAGCCTACGCCGGCATTGGGTAGCCAATCAGTCATGTGTCCCGGGATATCGGCTATAGAGCCGCCTGCTATCCAGCCGACTAAACCGTGCATGCTGGGTTTTCCGTTGCTTTTGTAGAATTTGTGGCGGTATTCCACAATGCCAAATACCATCGACTTGTCGCGATATTGCCCCCAAAGGTAACCTCGTAAATCGAACGGAGTGCCGAGCTGCGACATCTCGCCGTAGGGTACTTCGTTTTCTCCAAAACGGCCCTTCACTTGTACCGTTATGGTTTGGCCGGGCTTCGCTACGCGGAAATATTTACGAATATCTACGGTATATACTTGATAGTCATTTTGCCCGCCAAGGTATCCGCCGTAGAAGGCCGCATCCAATTCTAGAAACATTCCTTTCCAGGCGTTCACCGCCACGTCGCGGGAGTCGTATTGGAAAATGGCGATGAGGCCGGCATTGAACGGACGGTCGTTATAAAAACTATAAGTCGGATCGTTGGCAACTTGCATGCAGGCATCTTTTCCTTTGGTATAGTTGATGTCGAATCCGGCGCCTGCAAAGAAATTTTTCTTGAATTGCCACATGAACCTGGGATTGAGCTGTGCCCACAAACGTGTGTATTGTGTCGTGGAATCACTTTTTACCGTATTTTTTCCTTTGTCGTAGCCTACACCGAAATAGTTATCATCCATGTTTTTGAGATTTACATCCATGTAAACTCGCAACTTATCATGCGCCCAAAAACTCACCATTTTTGAATTGATGAAAAACGCATTATGCGTGCCGTAACCTATATTGATGGGAACAGAGGTGCGTTGTAACGTGCTGTCGCTTTTGTCGGTACGCCATGAAGTGAGAATGCCTCCGGCAATAGTAAATCCCAACTCGGGAGTATAGCCCGGCCCAAGCAGGGGCGTAATCATGAAAGCTCCGCTGCGTTCTTTTTCCTCCCGTTTTTGTTGCATGCGTTTAAAAAACGATGTTTTTTCCACTTTAGTGGTATCTTGAGCTATGGCAGGAGATACTGCCATACACAAAATAAGCGAGAGAGAAAGGAGCTTTTTCATTGTTTGTATGTTTTAAAGTTATACCCCCTGAACATCCGGCAACAGGACTTTTCCATCTATCCTTCCGGCATGTTCAGGAGGAATACTTTATTATTGAAACCGGTAATTTACACTGAACATAAATTGCGAACGCTCTCCGAAAGCGCCCATTTCCAAACGGGCTTGCCAATGTTTGTTATACTGGTATTGCGCTCCGAATATCAAATTCCACGGGCCGGCAATCTTTTTATCCAACTGATAATCTACGGTGGAAGAGGCTAATTGATCAATCCCTTGGTCAATAAGATTTTCAAGAAATTGCTGTTCTACCGGATTTAATTTGGGGTCGTTAATTATTTTTTCATTAAGATAGTCTTTTAATGACTGGGCCTTTTCCGGCGATAGCACTTCCGCCATTTGAATATGGCCTACCGTACTCGATTTCAAAGTTTGCATAAATGCGCCTATCCATATGGTGAGGCTTTGTTCGGGATGGCGCGGACTTATAAAACTATGCCCGATACGTGCATCTAAATTATAAGCGGGAATGGCGGCCTCCACAACGGTTGTTTTTGCCCAATTCATGTTGTTATCGATGGTAAGGAATACCGGGCCTATACCTCCGGCAATCGTAAGCCCGAAGCCCAGCGAACTTACCCCGAAATTTTGCGTCGTAGAAAAATCAACAGGAAAACCGGCAATTGCTGTAATAGGTACTACTACTTGCGAAGACCCGTAGCCTGCCACACCATACACATTCAAGAAGGGGAAAATCCACAAATCGGGCCGGAAAGTAAGCACATTCGTCGTATTCATTACGTCTCCGTATGTTATTGTGTTGCTGAGGTCAATCGGTTTATCTCCATTAAAACCTATTTGCGTATTAGTGATAGCAATACGTTGCCGCATATAAAAGTAATTCATACCAACGCCATAAGCTAACGGAATGTCGAAGCCTTTTTTGTAAGCTTTCGCTCCCCACAGTGGAAACAAAGAATGGTAGTCCATGTTTTTTAGACTATCGGCATAACGCTGGTGATAGGGATTGATTTGTTTATCGCCGGCCGGCTGCGCTAGCGCCGTGAACGACGTAAAAATTGCGATAATTAAGAAGATAATTTTAGGTTTCATAGTATGACTAAATATTATTTTGGAATAGGGCTTTTTAACCTTGTTTAATAACTTATTTAGTCTGTATCAAATACCGTACCATTGTTTTTGTAGCTATATATAATTGTGATTTTAAATAATTTATATTTTTTCAAAAGCACACACTTACACAATTATATCGTGTTTTACACAGTAGAGAATGAATGTATCGAAAGATAAATCTGAATTTTCGACGGGAATATCGGGAATATACAGCGGTAAGTATTACGAAAGCAATCCTTCTTCTTTCATCATATTGAGCGCCTGCTCCGTCTCGGATTTTTTACCGGTTAAAGAGCCGGGAAGTGTTATAATCCGTTTTTTGATACGTCCTTTTTCATTTTTAAAACGTACGTCGAAACATGGGCGCATGAACCCCGGTTTGAACTTCACGCTTACAATTTTTTCACGTGGAATGATGGGAGCCGTAGAAATATTAGTACTGCGGATAAGGCCAATAAAAATATATAAACTTATCACAATGATTAAGACAAAAGGCAGCATGAGGCCTTTTTTGAAATTGTCGATGGCTAAGTATAAAAGGCAGCACAGAACGATTACATAAATTGTTTTAAGCCGTGCTATATTATTTTCATGGGTCATATTTGCCATGCCGCCGATAAACCCTTCGCGTGTCAATACAATTTTATCGGGGAATATATGGCAAAAGCCGGTTTTTGTGCTGAACACTTTTTTACTTTCCATGTGTGCAAAGATATAACAAAAAAGCCCCGGCGGATTTTCGTCAGGGCTTTCTTAACTTTAGATGTGGTATCAATCAATATACCACGTTCTCTTTTTCCTTGAATTCTTCCGCCGTGAGTTTTGTTTTACTCATCGAATGCCATACATAGGCAATGTAGCCTATTACCGCCGGAAGGAATAGCGAAACAATAGCCATTACTTTTAATGTAAATTGGCTGGACGAACTGTTGTAGATCGTGAGCGATTGCTGCGGGTTAATCGTCGATACCATGTAGGCCGTGTTATTAAAAGCGGCACAAAGTAATATGCTTAACACCGCCAATACCACGCCGCCGCCGGTAATCCAAAAACAATGGCGCGGGTTTTTCAGCAGCGCTTTACCTAACCCGAACAGTACTAATACAACACCGAGTAATAGTAAAATGCCCAACCACGGCCATTCCACCATATTCAGGAAATATTTATAGGGTTGTACGGAAATAACGCCGGTCGCCGGTTCTACCTGATAGCCGGTTTTCAAAAACAACCATACTACAAACACCACAAACAATAAAACAAATGCGGCGGCATTGGGCAATAATTGTTTGCGGGCGCGTTGCGTAAGCGTTTCGTGGTCTATTTGATACAGCACGAAAAGTAATCCCATGGTGCGGGCTGAAAAGAAAACAACAAGTCCCAGCAATAAATTGAAAGGGCGTATCACTTGCTCGAGGCCGTGCCACGGCGTGCTCCATGCCGAAATAACCGGTTGTGCGGCATTCGTAATATTCATTTTATCCATGGTGAACGGCGCTCCGTTGAAAAACATCGCTACGGCGACACCCAACAGAATTGTCCCGAAAAGTCCGTTGCACAACAAAAAGCATTCATAGGTTTTTTGTCCTAAAAAATTTCCTGCCTTGCTTCTGAATTCATATGATACGGCTTGGATAACGAAGAAAAACAGAATAGCAATCCATAGCCAATAGGCGCCGCCAAAACTGGTGGAGTAGAAGAGGGGGAACGAAGCGAATGCCGCACCTCCAAAAGTAACGAGCGTGGTAAATGTAATTTCCCATTTCCGCCCTAACGCGTTTACCATTAATGTGCGCTCATCGGCTGTTTTCGGTAAGCGGAACAACAGCGTTTGGCCGCCTTGCACAAAGAGCAGGAACACTAAAAGCGCTCCCAACAACGACACCAGAAACCACCAATAATGCTGAAGAAAAGCCCCCCCGGCCCCCGAAGGGGGTGTAGTTATAGCGGAAGCGACATTTTGTATTATGATAAATAATGTATTCATAATTGATTTAATATCTTTTTAAATTTTAAAACGCTGTCTCGGATAGATTGAGGATTATTACTCCCCTTTTGGGGATTGGGGGGCAGGCCCTTTCTTGATTTGTTTCAGCATGATGCCGATTTCGGCAATCAATAAGATGCTGAACAAAACTAAGAATAGAATTAGGGTCGTACGCACGGCGCCGGAACTGATGCCTGATACCGATGCCGATACCGGCAATAAATCCTGAATGGTCCATGGCTGGCGGCCTACTTCGGCAACCACCCAGCCCAACATGCCGGCAAGGTAGGCCAAGGGGATACTCCACAGTTGAACGTACTGCATCCAACGGAATTTTTCCTGCCATTTTTTGGCTGATAAAAACCATGTCAGGGCAAAAAGCACAATGAAAAATCCGCCGAGCATGACCATTACGTGGAAACTGTAAAACGTAAGCGGTATGTTGGGAATCGCATCTTCCGGCGATTTGAAATAGCCATAGCCGAAGTGTTGGAAATTCGCTTCCAGCGTTTGGCGTGCAATGTCCATTTTGGCTTGGTCGCCCGCCTCTTTCCCGGCCTGATAGTCGGCCAGCGCCGCATTGGCTAATTTTCCGCGTTCCATGCGCTCGCTGATGGGCAGCGCTTGTAGCTGTTGGCCGTCTTTTTCGTAAGTATAGCCTCCTTCAATAATGTTGTTGATGCCCGGCACGTACGCATCGCTATGGCCGAACGACAGCCACGAGAGCACCCCCGGCAGTTCGATTTTAAAAGCCAAGGGTTCTTGCGCGTCGCCGTATTTTTTATCGTGGTTCAATAGGCCGAAAGCTACTAACGGCGCGTGTGTTTTTCCTTCATAAAGGCCTTCCATCGCAGCTAATTTCATGGGCTGTTTGTCGGCAACTTGTTTGGCCGAGCCGTCGCCCGTATAGGCCAATGCCAGTGCGCTACACAAGCCGAAGATGGCGGCAATGCGCATACTTTTTACGGCAAATTCCGTTTCCCGCTTTTTCAACAAAAACCAGGCGCTTATGCCAATCACAAACACCGATGCCAAGACATAGCCGGAAGTCACGGTGTGGAAAAATTTGTTGATGGCAACCGGCGAGAAAATAATCGCCCAAAAATCGACCATTTCATTCCGCGCCGTATCGGGATTGAAGGCCATGCCGGCGGGATATTGCATCCAGGCGTTGGCTACTAAAATCCACAGCGCCGAAAGGTTGGCGCCGATAGCCGTAAGCCACGTAGCCGTAAGGTGAAAGCGTTTGCTCACACGGTTCCAGCCGAAGAACATGACGGCAATGAACACGCTTTCCATGAAAAAGGCGAAAATGCCTTCAATCGCCAGCGGGGCGCCGAAAATGTCGCCCACAAACCAGGAGTAATTGCTCCAATTGGTGCCGAACTCGAATTCCAGAATAATGCCCGTGGCTACGCCAATGGCAAAGTTGATGCCGAACAGTTTCATCCAGAATTTCGTGGTGCGTTTCCAAAATTCGTCGCCCGTACGCACATACTTGGTTTCCATAAAGGCAATCAGGAAGCCCAAGCCCAGCGTAAGCGGTACGAAAATCCAGTGAAACATGGCGGTGACTGCAAATTGCAACCGCGATAAGTCAATAAGTGATTCAGCCATAGTTGTGAAGTTTAAGTGCGGTAAAGTTAAAACTTTTTTTTGATAAATTTATTAAATTGGTATCAGAATACCAAAATTAACGTTCTTCGGAAGAATTAAATATGATTTGATGGTTGTATTTATATGTGAATTAGGAGATTGTAAAAATTATTGGAACGCAGAGGGTAGAAGTACGGGGGATGAAAGTACCCGTTGTTGCAAGCAGAGCGTCTCGTCCTTGAAAAAAACATACCTTTGCAAAATGAAAACGCCTGTAAACATTCTCATCTTTTCCGCCCCTTCGGGTTCGGGAAAAACTACGATTGTGCATCATTTGTTGCAAAAATACCCGCAATTAGAATTTTCTATTTCGGCTACGAGCCGTGCACCGCGTGGGAAAGAGCAGCACGGGAAAGATTATTATTTCCTGTCGGCCGATGAATTTCGTCAAAAAATAGCCAACAATGAATTTGTGGAATGGGAAGAAGTATATCCGGGTTGTTTCTACGGTACGCTGCACAGCGAAATAGCGCGTATTCACGGCAACAAGCATATTGCCGTTTTTGATATTGATGTGAAGGGCGGAGTGAATTTAAAACGGCTTTACGGCGAACAGGCGCAGTCGGTTTTCATACAGCCGCCATCGTTGGAAGCCCTTCGCGAACGCCTGATAAGCCGCAACACCGACACGCCGGAAGTGATAGAGCGCCGCTTAGCCAAAGCCGAAGACGAAATGCGCTACGCCCCGCAATTCGATATCGTTTTGGTGAACGAAGTGCTGGCCGACACGCTGAAAGAGGCCGGAATGCTAATGGATGGAATAGTATTGTTCAAAAAATAAGAGATTGTTCAAAAAGCGTTTTTGAACAATCTCTTATTTTTTACGCCGTTCTTCTTTTCCTAAAACTTAGCATTTACCTGAAAAACAAATGTTCTCGGCGGCGATACGTCCATGGGGCGCAAGGTGTATTCCGTATTCAGTAGATTGTTGAACATTCCCCATACCTGAATGTCTTTGGTAATTTTCACGCCTAACCGGAAGTCCATCGCAAAATAACCGGTGTTGTGCTCTTCCCAATAATTATGCAAGCCGGGAAAAATCAGGCTACGCACCGCATCCATCACATCGGGTGTTGTTTTCGGGCGCTCATCTACTAAGAAATAATCCACGGACAGTGTTTTTGATTTGTAGGTTAAGTTGGTCCCGACGGTCAGGCGGTTCCATTCAAAATCGAGTACTCCTTTGAACGAATGTTTTTGGCGATACTTGAGGTATTTCGAGTCGTTCGAATTTTCTTTGAAATCGAGCGGATCGACGGATTGATGTTCCGCTTTTTCTTTCCAATCCATATCAACCGGCTCAATGTAGGTATAGCCTACGTTATAGGTCATCTGCATAGTGGGGTTGATTTTCCAAACGCCCATTATCGACGCGTCAAAACCATATATTTGTGCACGGCTCACATTCGCAAAACGGGTGCCTAAGCCGGGCATTTGGCCATTTGCAACCATATCAATAATTTCCAGAAGATTATCTACATAGTCGTACGTAGTATTATTGAATAACCCGAACTGGAATTCAATCATGTCGTTGTAGTAAGTGTAAAATCCGGCTACATCCACATAGCCCATGAAATTCCCGATTTTGTATCCTTGTTTGATGCCTAATTCGGCATTATAGCCGCTTTCGGGTAATAAATTCTTATTCGGATAGGCGGCAATGCCTCCGATGTCTTTGAATACGAATTTTTCGGTAATCGAAGGATAACGGTACCCTTGTCCGAACGACGCCCGGATAAATGTATAGGGCGTTAACTCATAGTTCAAGCCGGCGCGGAACACGGGTTTGAACGGCATTTTTAATCCGAAGATATCCGTTTCGGCTTCTTTGTAGAGCGAATCGACGCGGTAATACTCGAGACGGGTTCCCAGCGAAAGGTTTAATTTCCCGAAAAACTTTTGGTCATATTGGAAATAGGCGGCGATATTATCGCTGTTATGTAAGCCGCTCACTTCCGAGCTATTGTAAAGATGATCGAACGTAAGCCCGGCCGTAAATTGAATCGTACGCAGTTTTTTATTGAATTGGTAATCGATAAAATAGGAGTTGGTATTATCCGGAGGCGTATTTTTCGTTTTCGGGTTGTTGAGGTTGTTTATCCATGCCGAAACATCAGTTATTTGGCCGCCTTCGGGCAAGCGGGCCATCACCCACGACAGTAAATCGACCACATCAGGCGCTGTGGCGCCGGGGAAAAATTGGGCGCCTATCTCGTTTTGAACAAAATCGATCAGGTTTGTCGCATCGTTGCCGAGCAGCGGAAGGGCTATTCCCATCAATTTAGCCATTTCGTCGGGGTGCCCTTGCGGATCTTGTATAACGGCCGCCCAATTTTGTACATACGTAATTAAATCGGGCAATTTAGCCATATCAAAATCCATGTTGCCGAGAATATCCTGAATAGATTTATCGGTAGAATTCGATTTAATAGCATCGGCCTTGTGGTAGAAACGCGCTTTAACTTTGTGGCTCGTTTCATTTTTACTATTGTAATAATTGAAAAACGGATCGATATAAAACGTATTTCCTTGACGGCTCATGTTGGTCAATGGCGATTGCACATAGGGTTCCTGCGCCGAGCGCCAAATAAAAAATCCGGAATAATTATTCGAAAGTATATTGGCGGAAACGCCATAGTTCATGCCGGGATTTTTCGGATTGTGATAGGTGATATTCCCGCCGAAACGTACCCGTTGGTTGTAATTATCCACACGGTATCCTTCGTTGGTATATAAATCCAGCCCGCCTGACACATCCCAATTTCCGATACGGCGGGTATGTGAAATATCGAATCCGGTATAAATCGGCTGCCGGATACCCGATAAGAGGTTTTTCCGTAAAGGAGGGTTTACTTTAAATTTCCCTTCGGACCAAAAATCAGTGCCCCACCACACATAATCTTCGTTTTTGGGATCCATATAAATCCCCAGATAAGCATTGATATTGGTTTGCGGCTCCACGCTCGGCCGTGCCGTGCGCACGTTGATAATTCCGTTCAACGCCGATGAACCGTAGAGTACCGACGAAGCGCCTTTGATAACTTCCACTTGCGCTACGTTTTCCATGGGAATTACGTTCCAGTTTACTTCGCCCACGCCGGGAGTCAGTACCGACATGCCGTCAACTAATACCAACGTGCGGCTCCCCACGCCGTATGTCCAGCCGCTGCCGCCGCGGATAGACGGTTGTTTGTCGGTGACATCGACACCCGGGATGGTGTTAAGCGCCACACTCAAATCCGTGGCGTTTTGCTTGACAATATTTTCAGGTTTCAAAACTTCCATCGACACGGTGATTTCGCTTAATTTTTGCTCGAACCGCCCGGCGCTCACTACCACTTCGTCCAGCAAGTTGCTTTGCATTTCCATATACACGTTCAGCGTGGCCACTTGTCCCTTCGAGGTCACTACCGGATGCGTTACGGAAACATAGCCCATATAGCTGAACGTGACCATGCAACTTCCTTCCGGAATAGCCAGTTCGTAATATCCTTTTTCGTTGGTCGTGGTACTTTTTACTTGCTCGTTTTTGTCTTTATAGAATATACTAACGCCAATCAGCGCTTCGTCGGTTTTTGCTTCATACACATAACCTTTCAATGTTTGGGCGGTGGCGGGAAAAGTTATGCCGGTTATTAAAATAAAAAATAAAATAGCTGTAAATCTCGTTCTCATCATATATGCTTTTAATAAAAATTAAATTAATGAACAAAGGTACAAAATAAAAATTATTACCTCAGATTAGTTGATAATATCAAAATATATAGTACCTTTGCAAATTGTGGTTAAAATTGATTAACATTTTTGAAATTCTTACAAAAAAATAAAAATATGAAAAAAGGACTTAAAAAATTTATGACATTAGCCTTGGGGCTTTCTGTTATGGCTTTTGCAGCCGGTTGTTCGGATGACGATGACGACGATTTTACAATGAATGGGACTTATACGGGAGAGGTTTATGCTAGTATTCCACCTCTTGTAAATGACACATTTGAACAGACTTTTACGGTTAGTGGCTCAAAATTGTCAATTTCTTTGGAGATACCTGATTACCAAATTTCTCTCCCCTTGTCTGTGGATTTAACAGATATGACTAATGGTTCATTATCTGAAGAAGGGATGACGTTTAATGGTACTTTCTTTAATATGGCTCCTAAAACCTTGACCATTCCTTCGCCAAGTGGGAATATTGTTATTGCTTTAGAGAGTGATCCTGAATCATATGAGTATAATAATAAAAGCTATGCCGGATTTTGTGCTAAAGCAAACTCGGTAACAATAATAAGTTTAGACATTGTAGGTACTGCAACTGTGCCGGGAGCTCCTCAAGCTCTTCCTGTTTCTATTTATGTTTATGGACAAAGATAATTTTTAGGGAATTTTTCCGAAGAAAACGCCGCTGACAAAATACGTTAGCGGCATTTTTTTTACCCGGAATCAAAGAAAGCGAGATTAATTTTAATTATAGATTGGCATATATGCTTGTTTTGATAAAGTTGTATATTTGTTTCGTAAAAGATTAAACTCCATTTAAAATTGTAAACCCTATGAAGAACTTATTGAAAAGTGTGATAGCTCTTTTTATGAGCTTGTTTTTACTTACTTTTAGCAGTTGTTCCAAAGACGATGAATACGCTTATTTGGATGCGCTGGCAGGCGATTATCCGGTGAAAATTACCGTTTATCATAATTATCCGTTTTCTTATTCCGAAGAAGTGAAAATTTCTTTACATGTAACAAGAGAGGGAGACCATCTTAAAGCCGCCGGACTTATTGATATCCCGGCACAATATGGAGGCCCCGTTAATTTGAATCTGACATTTAATTCGTTTAAGACCACGATACCCGAACAGGGCATCGGTTATGGCGCTGCCTTTTATTTATTCAGAATTCCGGAACAAACCATATCGGTAAAAGGAGGTGAAAGTATGACGATTAAAGGCAATGCCTATTTTGACGATGTGCTGGGAGAGGACTATGATGGCGAAATTGCGAATATATCTGTGGGAATGAATATGAAAACGCTTTCTTTTGAGATTGCAAACGCTGATGGAACCTTTGTCATTGCTGTAGTACCCAATATTTTTTAAAGCGAATCCTTTTTTTGGAATAAACGCCGTTAACGATCCTCTTTTTCTTCACGGCGTTTTTGAATTCTGCGTAAGATAAAAATCGTCAATAACGATACGCCGGCTAATAATAAAACGGTGGCGCCATAGACGAACCATGCAAATCTATTGGGGAGCATCAATACAGCCTTTAGGGAGCATTCGTCCTCCCGTAATTTCCGGTTATCGGTTTTTATATAACAGGGGGGAATTTCTTTCAAAACGCGTAAGTAATTTTCAAAGGCGAGCCATTCTTTTATCTCATTTCCTGAATTATCTTTAAGAATAGCGGCTTCATAATCGTCCGTGGGAATACCTTCTGCTGTTTTTGGAGTTAGTGAAAGAATGCCGTGTGTTTTTGCTTTTACTACTTCTAACATTTGTGCCGAATACAAGCTGGCAACCACCGCGTATAATTTTTCAGGGTCGGGTTTTACAAAATTTCCTGTTTCGTCTTTTACCTCGACACGGGTGACACGGTTGCAGAACAGCCGGTGCGGATTGTATTCGTAACGCAGTCCGGAGAAAAATAATTGAGCATAGGTCAGCATGGGAGAGATACTGGCGTCGAGTTCACATAAATCCCATAGCTCTTTCCCGGTCAGATGTAGTAAAACCAATGGATAGCCGGCTTTTCCGTCGGGGCCGACTCCCAGTGAAAGAATATTGAATATTTGGTCTTCGGTTACATAACCGGTATATAAATTATCACGGATACCGCCTGACGTAACAACACCAATATGAGCTGTTTTTCCGTTGCGTAGAGCGGCTTGTAGATAGGCATCGGCTATTAAAGCGCCCAACTCCGATTCTCCTGCAATATTGGCTTGCGCCGATAATTCAAAACAACTGTGCGCTACGGTATCGTCGAAATGCAACCCGAGCGGCTGCAGGTATTGTTCTTCTACTTTTTCTTTAAAATATTCGATCGCCTTTTTTATGCTGTCGTTTTCGGGAAAAAGATTGGTAATGGCGATAAGTTTGTAATCAATCAATTTCGGAGATTTTTGTTCGACATTGAGCGTGATGCTTCCTAAGTATTTACCGCGGCTTCCGGCCGAAGCAATAATGGTGTTGCCCACTATAATGGGTTCCGGTAGCACCGTGTGCGAATGCCCGCTGATAATAATGTCTATTCCCGCTGCTTTTCGGGCCAATATTTCGTCTTCCGAATATTTTTTATTCGTGCTGGAGCCACTGTGCGAAAGGCAAATAATAATATCGGCTTTTTCCTGTTCGCGTAAAATTTTTACGATACGTTTTGCACAATCGACAGGTTCTTCGTAATGTAGAACGGCGGCATTAGGTGCATTATCGAATGCCTCGCTGCCGAGCAGCCCGAAAATCCCGATACGTTTGCCTTCCTTTTCTACAATAATATATTCTTTTATTCCGTATTGTCGCTGCGCGGCCGCCCGCCTGCTTTGATCTTTTAGCCGGAGGTTTGCTGCTACGATAAGAGGCGTCGGCGTATAATTCCGGGCTATTTTTAAAGCGTTAGCCAGCGCTTTAATGCCGAAATCAAAATCATGATTTCCAAAGGTGGTCACATCATATCCCATTTTCCCCATAAGGCGCAATTCGCTACTTTCGGTCATAAATAATGTATGAAAAAAAGAGCCCATGGCGATATCGCCGGCATCTAACAATAAGGTGGAAGCCGGATGTAGAGACCGTTCGTTTTCAATAACTGAAAAAAGGCGTGCATAGCCTCCCTGGTGATTTGTTCCCAAGAACGCCGAATGCAAATCATGCGTAAACAAAATAGTAATTTCGTTTTGGGCGAATATGCTTAGAGATAAGCAGCTAAATAGCAGAAAAAAGAATATTTTCTTCATCGTTGCAGGTGTTTTTTAATACATAATAACCCGGAGTGCTGCTTTACACCCCTGGCCCTGAACTGCTTTTGTACCGGTTTAGTAGTACAAATCCCGATCTCCTTTTTTGATGCGCCCCAGTTTTTCACGGATCTCGGCTATCTGCTTCTCGTCCATTTGTTGCAAATGTTTTTCGATGACGGCATAGCCTTTTTCGCGCAAAGAGGTGTCGGCATAATCTTCTAAATATTCTGCTAATGTAAACATGGCATTCGGAGTACAGAAGCGTTTTATAAATCCCGGCACGGAAAATTCCATGAAATGTTCGCCGGTGCGTCCTTTCCGGTAGCAAGCGGTGCAGAATGACGGCAAGTAGCCTTGTGTAATAAGCTCTTTCATCACATCGGACAAGGGGCGGGAGTCGTTAATTTGAAATTGTTCGCGATTCAAATCTTGTTGCTCGTGTTCTTTTTCGGCATAGGCACCTATTTCCAACTTGGTACCGCCGTCGATTTGCGAAACACCGTAATGTAACGCTTCGCGGCGTACGGCATCATTTTCACGAGCGGTACAAATCAGTCCCGTATAAGGTACTGCTAATCGCAGGATGGCTATCATCTTTAGAAAATCGTTATCCGAAACCAGGTATTCCTGTTTGCGGATAATATTCGATGCGGCTTGTATCCGTGGAAACGAAATAGTGTGGGGTCCCACATTGTAACAGGCTTCCAGATGGTTGGTGTGACGCACCATGGCCATCACTTCGTAGCGCCAGTCGTATAACCCGAACAACGCCCCGATACCTACATCGTCTAATCCGGCTTCCTGTGCGCGGTCGAGCGATACGAGCCGGTTCTCAAAATCTCTTTTTGGGCCCGATAAATGATACATTTTATAGGTTTCGGGATGATACGTTTCCTGAAAAATTTGATACGTTCCGATACCGGCTGCTTTTACCGTCCGGAATCCTTCAATATCCAGCGGAGCAGCATTTATGTTCACCCGTCGTATTTCTCCACGCCCTTTTTTGACGCTATATACGGTGCGTGCCGAGTCGGCAATGAATTCCGGAGAATAGTCGCGATGCTCCCCAAATACTAATATCAGCCGTTTTTGGCCATCGTCTTCCAAGGCCTCTACTTCCTTAATAAGTTGTTCGCGATTGAGCGTCGTGCGCATTTGTTCCGTATTGGACGCCCGGAACCCGCAGTAGCTGCAATTATTCATACAGCGGTTGCCTACATACAGTGGGGCAAACAATACGATACGGTTGCCGTATATTCGTTCTTTCAACGTGTGTGCGGCTTCTTTGATAAGGGCTACACTTTCAGGGTCGGTAGCATTAAGCAAGGCGGCCGTTTCGTTGAGATTGAGGCGCTGCTTGTCGAGCGATTTTGCTACAATATCACGTACTCTTGCAGGATCCGATTTCGCATTTTTCAAATAAGCCCAAATTTCCGCTTCATCAATAAAGGGGAGCATCGGGCGGTCGGGGATCGTATATTGTTCCGGATAGAATTTCATATTCTTTTACCTTAATACCTGTTAGCTTTGAATAATAATTAATCAAAGTTACAAAATTCCTTCCAAAGTCGCTTCTTTTTTCGTTAAAAACTCTTATAAGATTTATTTTAAGTTAATATATCCGTTCCATGCTATGCTTTTTTGCCGGTTTTGGAAGGATATTTGGGTGATGTCCATTAAGAGATTACTCTGCTTTCCCCGTCGTTGCGAAGCGAGGCAATCTTGTAAGAGAAGGAGATCGCTTCGCTCGCAATGACGGATGCTTCGTTTGTAACAGCAACAACGGCGTTTTACTGCCTACTGCTCTCTATCTACTACTCATCAATACCCCATCGCGCAGCCGTCCTTACGGCTTTCGGATGCTCCGAAATACACGTTGTTTTTCGAATCGTATAAAATTGCCTGATAGCCGCCGTAGGCGCCGCCGAAACCATAGCTTACCTTATGTCCCATGCTCAGCAAATGGCGAACGGTTTCCGGCGAAAATCCGTTTTCGAGCACGATATTTCCACCGCCTGTTTCCTGCGCTTCGCCGGTAGGCGATGAGGAGCCGAGGTGGTCGATACGCGGCGCATCGCCGGCTTCCTGTACATTCATGCCAAAGTCAATAATATTTATTAAAATTTGCACATGCCCTAATGGTTGAAAATCGCCACCCATGACGCCGAAGCTAAGAAACGGCTTCCCATCTTTCGTTACAAAGGCCGGAATAATCGTGTGAAACGGCCGTTTTCCAGGCGCCAGCGCATTGGCGTGCGTTTCGTCCAACGAGAACAGCTCGCCACGGTCTTGCAGCATGAAACCCAAACCCGGCGGCACCATCCCGCTGCCCATGCCGCGGTAGTTGCTTTGAATGAACGACACCATGTTACCGTCTTTGTCGGCCACGGTAAGGTAAATCGTATTATCGGTGTCGGCAATTACACCCGCCTGCGGGCTTTGTGCCGCACGGTGGTCGCTGATTTCCCGGCGGCGTTGTGCGGCATATTCTTTACTGATGAGTTGCTGCACGGGAACATTATAAAAACGCATATCGGCATAGTACTTGGCGCGGTCTTCAAACGCCAGTTTTTTTGCTTCCACAAAATAATGAATATGCTCGGGCGAGCCGAAACCGTAGTTTTGCAAATCGTATGCTTCCAAAAGATTGAGCATTTCCAACGCAGCAATGCCTTGCCCGTTAGGCGGAAGTTCCCACACATCGTAGCCGCGGTAGTTGGCGCCCACCGGCTCCGTCCATTCCGAACGGTGCGACGCCAGATCGTCATACGTCAAAAAGCCGCCTTGCGACTGAATGAAATCGGTGATTGTCCGGGCGATGCTTCCTTTGTAAAATTCGTCGCGTCCTTTTTGGGCAAGCAGTTTCAGCGTTTTTGCCAGCATCGGGTTGCGGAAAATGTCGCCTTTCTTCCATTGCTCGCCGTTGGGTGCATACGTTTCTTTAATATTAGGATAGCGTGTTATAAAACGGTTGATGCTGCTTTGCATGGCCGGCGCGATGACTTCCGTAAGCGGAAAGCCCTTTTCGGCGTAGTCGATGGCCGGTTGCAGCAATTGCGGCATGGGCAACGAGCCGAATTTCTTATGCAACTCGTACCATCCGTCCACGCAACCCGGCACGCTTACCGGCAGCGGGCCGTAAGACGGTATCTTCGTCATGCCGCGCTCTTTCAACGCCACGATGCTGATATTTTTCGGGGCGCTTCCGCTGGCATTGAGGCCGTAAAGTTTTTGCGTTTTGGCGTCCCACACAATCGCAAATAAATCGCCGCCAATACCGCAACCCGTGGGCTCCATCAGTCCGAGGCAGGCGTTTACGGCAATAGCGGCATCCACCGCCGTGCCGCCTTTCTTTAAAATATCGACGCCCACTTGTGTGGCTAAGGGGTGCGACGAACAAACCATACCGTTTTGGGCAATGACTTCACTGCGCGTTGTCCATGGTTTTCCGCTACGGCGGTCTTGGGCATTTATGGTTATTGATAGTAAGGCGATTAACGTGAAAAAAGCATATTTTTTCATAGTCTTCTCAAAATTAAGGTAAGGAAAAATGTTAATAAGCGTTACAAAATTACTATTTTTTTTGTACATTTACTTTTTTAAACCCTATTCAAATTTATGAAGATTTGTGAAATTGCAGATGCCGTAAACGGTGAAGTGGTGTGCGGCAGCGATCGCCTCGAAGAAGACATCGACAAAGCTTTTGCTTCGGATTTAATGAGCGATGTGCTTACCTTGAAATTTCAAAATTTCATGTTGATTACCGGATTGTCCAATATTCAATCTATTCGCACGGCCGAGATGAGCGACGTGCAGTATGTGTTGATTGTGCGCAACAAGGAAATCACCATGGATATGGTGGAACTGGCCGAAGATAGCGGCATGGTGCTTATCCGTAGCCCATTCTCCATGTTTAAAACGGCCGGCATTTTGTATCAAATGGGCTTAAAACCGGTTTATTAATATGCAGTTGGAGTTTAAAGTAGAAGGCGGCGATTTCACGCAAGCCGGCTATGCCTCGAGCCAAGTGAAAAAAGCCTTGAAACAAATCAATGTCAATCCGGTGATTGTGAAACGCGTGGTGGTGGCGCTCTACGAGGCGGAAGTGAATATCGTGGCACACGCGCACCGCGGCGATATTTTCGTCGATATCGAACCGGAACAGGTACATATTAAATTGGTTGATGAAGGCCCCGGCATTCCCGATATTGCACAAGCCATGCAGAAAGGCTATTCCACCGCTTCGGCCAAAGTGCGCGAAATGGGATTCGGCGCCGGCATGGGTTTGCCGAATATCAGCGACAATGCCGACAAATTCAATATTACCTCGGAAGTGGGAAAAGGAACTACGTTGGATATTTCCATCACCTTGGCGTCGTAGCTCGCAGCATAGCGAGAGCCCTGAACAGGGTTTAGATTTGACAAATTTCAAAAATTTGCCAAATCTTTTCAAAGGCTTGTTAGGGTTAACAAGTAGATAGTTTTGATAAAAAGAACGAAAAAATTATGGAACAACAAGCATTTCATCATGCGCTGAAAATACGGCACGACGTGTGTATCGGTTGTTCGCACTGCATGAAAGTGTGCCCGACCGAAGCATTGCGGGTAACCGGCGGAAAAGCCATGCTTTATCCCGACTGGTGCATCGACTGCGGCGAATGTTACCGCGTGTGCCCTACGCGCGCCATTGTGATAGAAGACGACGATTTCACCCAAATTTATAATTACAAGCATCGTATTGTGATGGTACCGTCGGTTTTTTTCGGTCAATTCAGCCGGAAAATTTCTACGGAAGAAATCAACAGCATCCTGCTCGATTTGGGATTTACGGATGTGTGTCGTGTCGAGCATACGGTGGATTTATTAAATGAGGAAATCCGAAAATATATTGACGAAAACGAGAAGCCGATTATCTCCTCGTATTGTCCGGCGGTGGTTCGCCTGATACAGGTGAATTTTCCCGCTTTGGTGGAAAATATTATGAAGCTGAAACAGCCGCTGGAAATAACCACACATTATTTTCAACAATACTACATGCGGGAAAAAGGAGCTGCACTGGAAGACATCGGGCTCTTTTATATTACGCCTTGTGCCGCTAAAATTGCTTCGATTAAAGCGCCCGTCGGCGATAATTTTTCGCCGGTAACGGGTGTTATCAATATGAACAATCTTTACAACCGGGTTTATCAGGTTTATAAACAAAAGACCAATAAAACATGCGCCATTTCCGATACGCCTCCAATCTCGTCGAAAGGCGTGAAATGGGCGCTTACCGACGGAGAAGCGGGCAATTTGAGGGAGTTCCGATGCTTGGCGGTGGACGGCGTGAATAATGTGATTGATATTTTGGAGCGTTTGGAAAATGACGAACTTTCCGGTGTTGACTTTTTGGAATTGCGAATGTGCGACGAGAGTTGTGCCGGCGGTATCCTCACGCCCGGCAATCGTTTTTTAACGGCCGAACGGCTGCGCGGCATGGCTGAGAAAGCGCCGGAAGAAAACATTATTAGCGAACGCTATTGTGACTACTTGTTGAAAAATATGTCGGTAGGAACCGTGGAACCGCGGTCCATGGTGAAATACGACCGCGATATGGCCAAAGCCCTGAAAAAAATGGAACAGGCGCGGCGCTTGAAAGAGCGGCTTCCCGGTATCGACTGCGGCGCTTGCGGAGCGCCGAGTTGCGAAGCGCTGGCCGAAGATATCGTACGTGAACAAGCCGTGTTGGATTCCTGCATTTTTATGCAGACACAACATCAAAAAGACGGCACGCTTTCGATGGAAAAATCAATTGAAATCAAAGAACGTATTTGGGGGAAAGACCGGTTTGCCACAGAGCAGTCTGTATAAAGAATGATGAATGATGCATGATGAATGATGAATGGAGCCGCCGTCATTGCGAGGAAGCGAAGCGACGAAGCAATCTTTGTCATTCTGAGCGAAGCGAAGAATCGGTGTAAATAAATGAAGTAAAATTAAAAAATAAATATAATGAAAGTTTCGGAATTAGTACAAAAGCTCAACCTCCGTGTTTTTTGCGGAGAAAATAATTTGGAAAAAGAAATCAACGGCGGCTACACCTCCGACCTGCTGAGCGATGTGATGGGGCACGCCCAGGCCGGCCACGTGTGGATTACCTTGCAAACACACAAAAACGTAGTCGCTAT
>JAVBOD010000060.1:0-37468 GCA_031551045.1 Bacteroidales bacterium | reverse complement strand
AATTTATTAAACACACTCATGAGATAAAAGTTTAGTTAAAGGTTAAATAGGTTTTGTTTTGTGGCGTAACCAGGCGGCTTCTTCGTTGCTCAGTTGGGGAGACAAGCGCTTGTACACCGTTTCCTGATATTCGTTCAGCCACTTTATTTGTGATGCGTTCATGAGTGTTTTGTCAACCGGTTTGGTATCGATATAGCTCATCGTAAGCGTTTCGAAACGCAGGAATTTTCCGTACTCGTTCGTTGCGTCTTTTTGCACTACCATGATATTCTCGTTGCGGATGCCGTATTGCCCCACACGGTATAGCGCCGGTTCGTTCGAAAGCGTCATGCCCGCTTCCAACGGAACGGTGTTGGCATTCATGCGCACGGTGTGCGGCCCTTCGTGTACATTCAGAAAATGCCCCACGCCGTGCCCCGTGCCGTGCAGGTAATTAATTCTCCGCGACAACATCGGGGCGCGTGCCAGAATGTCGAGGTGCAAGCCTTGCAAACCTTCGGGCCACACAATCATCGAGAGGTCTATCATGCCCATGAGTGAAAGCGTGTAATCCGTTTTTTCCTGTCCGGTCGGTTCCGATAAATGAATGGTACGGGTGATATCCGTAGTGCCGAATAGATATTGTCCGCCGGAATCCATCAACAAAAACCCTTCGTTTTTCACCGTTACCGGATGTTCGGGCGAGGGCGAATAGTGCGGCATGGCGCCATTGGCACGATAACCTACAATGGGGAAAAAGCTGATGCCCATAAAGCCGTTTTGTTGCGAGCGGTAGTAATTCAATTTTTCTACCACTTCCATTTCGGAGGTTGTTTTTCCGCTTGCCAACAAATTTTCCAGCCAAATATGGAAGCGTGTAAGCGCCACGCCGTCGGCTGTCATCGCCTGGCGGAATCCTTCGATTTCCGTTTCGTTTTTAATGCCTTTCAGGTGATTTACCGCACCGGCGGGAATCGATTCCGCTTCCAAATGCGCACCAGCCTTCTCTAAAAGTTGATAGTGATACATATCAAAACGGTCGGCATTATAAATCACTTTTTTCCCGTTCAATGTTTTTAAATAATCATCGAACGCTCCGTATTCATGAAGCGTCACGCCCGATTGCTGCAAGGCGTGTTCGTCGTTGGCGGTTAGTTTTCCCTTTCCTATAAACAGATGCACCTTGTCTCCTTCCAGCGCGGCATAAGCTACGGTCAACGGATTATAGTTAATATCGTTGCCGCGCAAATTGAGCAACCATGCAATATCGTCCAGCGCCGCCATTAAATACACGCTATCGGTTTGCACGCCTGATTTTTCTTTCAGCCGTTTTATTTTAGAAGCCGTGTTTTCGCCCGAATATTTTACTTCCAACAAAAACGATTTTCCGGAAGGCAGCTCTGGACGCTCGTCCCAAACGTTTTCAAACGGATCGCCGGCCATGCACAACTCCAGTTTTCCCAATGCTTTTTTCAAGCGTTGATATTCGTTGACCGAAAAAAGTTTTCCGTCGATAGCTACACGCCCTTTGCCCAACACGCCGGCTAACCAATCTTCTACGCTTGGCGTTTCGGGTAGCGACACCCGTTGCAATTGATAGCCGGTTCCATTCAACTGGTTTTCGGCCTGGATAAAATAGCGCGAATCGGTCCACAGCGCGGTTTGCTTCGTAGTAACGACGGCCGTTCCCATAGAACCGGTGAATCCGCTGATAAACTCGCGGCATTTCCAATGGTTGGCTACATACTCGCTGAAGTGCGGATCGTTCGACGGTACGATGAACGCATCGTATTGCCGCGCAGCAAGCCATGCTTTCAAAGCGTTTACTCGTTCGGCTACGGTTTTCATATCTTAGGCAGGTTTTGGATAATTTGCTCGAATAGGGCCGACATCACTTGAGCGGCTCTGTTGGCAGCTTCCATCACATCTTTGTGGTCGTTCACAAAGTCGTCGGCAAAGTGGTGCGCTTCGTTGGTAATGACCGACATGCCGAACACGCGGATGCCGCAATGGCGTGCCACAATGACTTCCGGCGTGGTGGACATGCCAACGGCGTCGGCGCCAATGGTGTGAAAGAAATTATATTCCGACGGTGTTTCATACGTGGGGCCGGTTCCGGCTAAGTAAACGCCTTTCCGTAATTTGATATTGTTCTCGCCGGCCATGCGTTCTGCCAACGAAATCAATGTGTGGTCGTATGCGCGCGTCATATCGGGAAAACGCGGGAAAGGTTCAATATTTTTACCGATGAGCGGATTCGGCAGTAAATTAATATGGTCGGCAATAATCATCAAGTCGCCCACTTTGTAGTCGGCATTTACGCCGCCCGCAGCGTTGGAAACAAATAATGTATGGATGCCCAGCGCCTTCATGACACGAATCGGGAACGTTACTTTCCGCATTTCATAACCTTCGTAATAATGAAAACGGCCTTGCATGGCTACTACATTCTTTCCGCCCAATGTGCCGAAAATCAAGTTCCCTTTGTGGCCGGTAGCGGTCGATTGCACGAAATTGGGAATTTGCGCATACGGAATAATTTGCGGATTTTCAATTTTGTCGGCCAATTCACCTAATCCGCTTCCCAATACAATACCCACTTCGGGTTTGTTTTTTATTTGTTGACTTAAAAATGCTGCGGTCTGTTCAATTTGCTTGATGTACTCTTCCATGATATTTATAGTTTCAAATTTATTATTTCAAGTTTAGTTCACGTACCTTTCCCTTCTTCTGCATTCATGCGGGTTTCACAAATAGTTTCCAGTTCGTTATTTCAGGCTTACTTGTTTCTTTGTCATTCTGAGCGAAGCGAAGAATGACAAAGGAGATGAATAAATATCTGATATCCGGTATCCGTCATCAATTCCAGATGCTTCGCTTCCCGCACAATGACGGCCTTCTACGCCCCTTTTGGGGGATTAGGGGCCTTCATCAACTCGTGTGCCGTACGGTTGGCTTCCCGCATAATTTCTTCTTCGCCTTCAACATGCTTGTTTTCCATGATTATTTTTCCATCGCAAATCACGGTATCCACACAACTTCCGTTGGCCGAATACACTAAGTTCGACACAAAATCAAACGTCGGCGTGAAAGCCGGAATGTTTAAATCTATCAGGCAAATATCGGCTAAACGGCCTTCTTCAATCTTTCCGGCGTTCAATCCCAAAATCCGCGCTCCGTTAACAGTCGCGCAATCCAACGCTTCCTGCGCAGGCATCGCCGTGGGATCGTAGCGCCATGCTTTTTGCATCAACGACGCGACTTTCATCGCCTCTACCATGTCTAAATTGTTGGACGAAGAACAACCATCCGTCCCAATGCCTACGGTAATTCCGGCGGCTTTCATTTCTTTATATTTGAATTGAAAACCCGATGCTAATTTCAAATTGGAGTTCGGATTGTGCACGACCTTTACATCAGCGTCCGCCAAGATTTTTATTTCTTCGTCGTCCAGCCAAAGGCAATGCGCAATGGTAACTTCGGGCGATAAAAAGCCTAACTTGCTGAGGTAACGCACCGGTGAGAGGCCGAATTGTTTCAGTGCGTTTTCGTGTTCTGTCCGCGTTTCGGAAAGGTGTGTATGAATCAGTAATCCGTTGGCTTTGGCAAAATCGCGCACCCAACGCAACGTGTTTGCCGACACGGTGTAAATAGCGTGAGGGCCTAAGGCAAACTTAACGCGGCTACCGTATTGATGGATATCGCGGAGCAATAATTCATGTTGCTTTTTTACTTCCCCTGCTTTCTTTTCTTCAAAGAAATCGAAAATAGTTTCGGACAGCACGGCACGTAAGCCCATTTCCTGCACAGCCTTGGCGCGGACATTGAAGGACATGTACATGTCGTTGAAACACGTAGTGCCGCTTTTTATCATTTCCACGCAGGCCAATTTGGTAGCCCAATAGACGGCTTCTTCCGTCACTTTTGCCTCGTATGGCCAAATTTTTTCCGACAGCCATTGCTCCAGCGGAAGGTCGTCGCCAAAACTGCGGAAATAGGTCATAGGCGCATGCCCATGCCCGTTAATCAATCCGGGAATAGCGGCTTTTCCGGCGCCGTCTATCACTTTCCCGGCAGAGAAAGGCAAGTGCTCCCCAACAGTTTTTATAAGATTCCCTTCTATGAAAATATCCAATACGGCTTGATTACACTGAACACCTTTTATTAATATACTCATCACAGATGATTTTAATGAACCAAAGGTACTAAAAAAACAGATACTGAGCAAGCATTGTTTTCAACAGGCAGTTACTTACTTTTATAAAGATTTTGTATATTTGCACCATGTTATGTAGTATTACCATAAAACAGCTTTTCCGTAATATAAAACGCCGCGACTCGCAGTATTGCTGAAAAATCAGCTGCCGGAGTTCCCGGCATTCTTCTTGTTATTTTTGAAATAATGTTTTTAACAATCGTTAAATAATTGTCTATCATTTTAATATAAATTTTTTAATATAACTGTTATGGAATTACCTTTTGCAGAATCGTACAAAATCAAGATGGTGGAAAACCTTCACATCAGTACGCGCGCCGAACGCGAAAAATGGATTAAAGAAGCCAAAAACAATGTTTTCCAATTGAAAGCCGAACAAGTATATATCGACTTGTTGACCGACTCGGGAACCGGCGCCATGAGCGACAGCCAGTGGGCTGCCCTGATGACCGGCGACGAAAGTTATGCCGGCGCCCGCTCGTTTTTCCAATTGAAAGACGTGGTTGAAAAACTTACCGGATTCAACTATTTTATCCCGACCCACCAAGGCCGTGCAGCCGAAAACGTATTGTTTTCCTACCTCGTGAAACCCGGCGATATTATTCCCGGCAACTCGCATTTCGATACCACTAAAGGGCATATCGAATCGCGCAAGGCGGTGGCTTACGACATTACCATTGACGAAGCGAAAGACACGCAACTCGAGATTCCTTTCAAAGGAAATCCCGACCCGAAAAAATTAGAAAAAATATTGGCCGAAAGCGCCGATAAAATTCCGTTTATCATCGTTACCATTACCAACAACACAGCCGGCGGGCAACCCGTGTCGATGGAGTGCATGAAAGAAGTGCGCAAAATTGCCGACAAGTACAAAAAACCGGTATTGTTCGACTCGGCGCGTTTTGCCGAAAACGCGTACTTTATTAAAGTACGTGAAAAAGGGTATGAGAACAAAACGATTAAACAAATTGTGAAAGAAATGTTCTCGTATGCCGACGGGATGACCATGAGCGCCAAGAAAGACGGTATTGTGAACATCGGCGGGTTCATTGCCACCCGCAAAGAAGAATGGTATGAAGGGGCCAAAAAATTCTGTATTCCTTTCGAAGGCTACTTGACTTACGGCGGAATGGCCGGCCGCGATATGGCCGCGTTGTCCGTGGGATTGAACGAAGCTACGGAATTCGAATACTTACAATCGCGTATCAAACAAGTGGAATACCTTGGTAAAAAGTTGGACGAGTACGGAATTCCGTACCAACGCCCTGCCGGCGGCCACGCTATTTTTGTGGACGTATCGAAAGTGTTGACACAAATCCCGAAAGAAGAATTTCCGGCACAAACACTGACGATTGAATTGTATTTGGAAGCCGGTATCCGCGCTTGCGAAATCGGTTATCTCTTAGCCGACCGCGATCCGATTACCCGCGAAAACCGTTTCGGCGGACTGGATTTGTTGCGTTTGTGTATCCCGCGCCGTGTATATACCAACAACCACATGGATGTGATTGCCGCTGCACTGAAAAACGTGTACGACCGTCGCGACAAAATTACCCGCGGCGTGAAAATCGTAAAAGAAGCGGCGCTGATGCGCCACTTTACGGTGGAATTGGAACGCTTGTAAATATTTTTTGAAAAATAGCTAACAAAAAACCCGACAAAATAATGGTCGGGTTTTTTGTTGGACTACGTTTGAAAATGAATTTTCTATCCGTTATGCTGTTTCTTGGAATGCTTTTTGTAATTTTGAGGCATTAATCGTATTAATAAAAATGACTGGATTATGAAAAAAGATATTGAAATTGCTCGTGAAGCAAGCATGAAGCCGATTGCTGAAATGGCACAAATGCTGGGGATTCCCGTTAAGGATATAGAAATGTATGGGAATTACAAAGCTAAATTACCGTTGCATCTAATTGATGAAAAACGCATAAAGAACGCTAAATTAATTTTAGTTTCAGCCATTTCGCCGACTCCTGCAGGAGAAGGAAAGACAACGGTTTCTATTGGCTTGTCACAAGGCTTGAACCGCATTGGAAAACGCGCTACGGTAGTACTCCGCGAACCATCGTTGGGCCCTGTATTCGGGATGAAAGGCGGTGCGGCCGGCGGCGGTTATTCGCAAGTGCTGCCTATGGAAGATATTAACTTGCACTTTACCGGTGATTTTGCGGCGATTGAAAAAGCCCACAACTTGTTGTCGGCATTAATTGATAATAATCTTCAAAGTAAAAACGGGAATTTAGGGCTTGATGCGCGTACCGTTGTTTGGAAACGAGTGATGGATATGAATGACCGCTCGCTTCGCCGCACGGTGATTGGTTTGGGTGGAACCGGATCCGGGATTCCGCGCGAAACGGGTTTTGATATTACAGCAGCTTCCGAGGTAATGGCTATCCTTTGTTTATCGAAAGATATTAATGACTTGAAAGAGCGTTTGGCTAATATTTTTATTGGTTACACATTTGATAAAAAACCAATATATGCCCGTGACTTGAAAGCGCAGGGCGCGATGGCCGCTTTGTTGAAAGATGCTATTAAACCGAATTTAGTACAAACGATTGAAGGTACGCCGGCGATTATACACGGTGGGCCGTTTGCCAATATAGCACAGGGCACAAACTCTATCATTGCTACGAAAATGGGACTGTCGCATTCCGATTACGTGGTGACGGAAGCCGGCTTCGGTTTTGATTTGGGAGGTGAAAAATTTTTGGATATTAAATGCCGTGCGGCCGGTTTATCACCGCATGCCGTGGTGTTGGTGGCTACAGTGCGCGCGTTGAAATACCATGGCGGGGCATTATTGAAAGAGTTGACTACGGAAAATGTGGACACTTTGAAAAAGGGTGTAGCGAATCTTGAAAAACATATAGAAAATGTACGGCACTTTGGCTTGCAACCGATTGTTGCTATCAACCGTTTTGTTTCCGATACTGATGCTGAATTAGAAGCGTTACGCAAATTTTGCACCTCGAAAGGCGTAGCTTGTAAGGTGGCCGAAGTGTTTACAAAAGGCGGCGAAGGCGCTGAAAATTTAGCGCAGGAAGTGGTGAAGTTGGCCGAACAATCGAGCGGAACGTATTCGCCACTCTACAACTTGGAATTATCGATTGAAGAAAAAATTGAAAAAATAGCCCGCGAGGTATATGGCGCCGGATTAGTGGAATTAAGTTCTAAAGCACATAGCGACGTAAAAAAGATAGAAGCATTAGGATTAAGCCGTTTGCCGGTATGTATTGCCAAAACACAAAAATCACTTTCCGATGACCCCGATTTAATTGGCCGCCCGCGAGATTTTATGTTACATGTTCGCGAAATAGAAATTGCGGCAGGTGCCGGTTTTGTGGTGCCTATCACCGGAGAGATTATGCGTATGCCCGGTTTGCCCGATACTCCTTCGGCAGAGAATATCGATATCGACGAACACGGAAATATTTCCGGATTGTCATAAAAATTACAATGTAATAAAGTTCCACCCGTAGTGCATTTAGCAAATGAGTTTTATGTATTGTTTTGGCTAAAGCCTTTATTATTATGATTCGAATTTGTAACCGTCAGCGAATCTGCCTGAACGAATGTGCTCATTCGGGCAGGAGATAGACGGCAATGAAAGGCGTCAAGTTCATGGCCGTTGAATTTATCCAACGGATGATAAAGAATATATTAATAGGGATTTAGTCGAAATTTTGACGGAACGTTTTTTCCCAAATCACTACTGGTAAAGTTCAATAAACTCATAACTGTTTCCGCAAGTATGGAGGAAGCGCATAAAGTCTTCCTGATTGATGACGAGCGAAGCAGTATTGTCATTAGGATGAAAGCTTAATTTTGCGGCTTTCTCCAAATGTTTGTCAAGAAATAAATGTACATGATTTTCCGTATCGTTAATCAATCCGAAGAGGGACACAGAGCCCGGGCTTAGGCCAAGGTATTTCATCATTCGTTCTTCCGAGGCAAAAGATAGCTTTCCTTGCTTTAGGCGTTGCTCCAAGTCGCGGATGGCTATATTCTGGTCGCAATCGAATATGACGAGATAATGTTTATTCCCCTTATGATTCCGGAAAAATAAATTTTTACAATGCTGGACGCCGGTAATATCCGCCCAGTATTGCTTGGCTATTTCTACGGTAGGCGCTGCCGGATGAGTATAACAATCGTAGGCAATATTTAGCTTTTTCAAGTATTCGAAGACCTTCTCTTTTCTATCCATCATATAGCTGTTTGCTGCAAATATACACGAAATACTTTGATGTTTTACTTATTGTAAGTAAGAGATAATGTGCTATCTTTGCAGTTCGATTGGAGAGATGCCGGAGTGGTCGAACGGGGCAGTCTCGAAAACTGTTGTACTCTTCATGGGTACCAAGGGTTCGAATCCCTTTCTCTCCGCACCTTTCTGATTATTAGTGTTTTAATAATATTTAAGCAGTATTTAACAAAAAAAAGTGAAACCCTCATGCAGCGTTTGGAGTATCTTATGCATCTATATAATAAGTGTAAAATAAAAAATTAAAAGTATGAAAAAGATTATAAATGTACTGGCTTTAGTCATGGTTGGGATGTTGGCGAGTTGTAATACAGATCCCGGCCCTGATTATTATAATAATGTGCCGGCTATTGTACATTACGATAATAGCCAACAACTCTTTATTAAAACCTCTTACGGCCTTTTTGCAGCGCCCGAATTGGCCGGGAAGTATTTTATAGAAGGGCAATGTTTATGGACATCCTTTATCGTAGATCCTGATAATCAGCCTTCAGAAGGAATAACGACCGCTTCGAGCATGCAATATATAGAAGTTGATCACACGGCAGCAGAAAAAGTCGAAAGCCTGATAGATAGTTATATGGATCCTATAGACGACGCTGTTTTATATGCTTTAACGGTAGGAAATACCCTGTTTTTTGGATTTGAACACCAGGCTCCAAAAGGACAAATATATGATTACGAAATAATTTTTAATGAAGAAAAAGTAATTGATGAGGATGGAGTAAAGACTCCTATTTTATATATCAAAGCGCTGAAACGTAATGTCCCCAGTGAAACAACGATAACGACCGTTGGTGAGTTTTATGCATTCGACATGACGGTTTTATTAGATTATATGAAGGCGCAAAACCCAACGATAGGAAAAATTAAACTTTATCTTGAATACAAAACAGGAGTGGATACCGAAGGGAATGATGTTTATAAAAAATTCCATGATTATCCTGTTACTTGGCCCTTGTACTAAAAAATAAACTTGCACTGCCAGCTAGTTTTTGTGTGGGGAAGCCGCTTCGGAAGTAATTCCGGGCGGCTTTCTTTTTGTACACAATAATAAATCACTCTAAAAATACTTCATTCTCTGCGAAATAAAAAGACCGGTGATTAATAAAAAGTTGATAGAAGATAGAAAATCTTACCTTTGGTCTTAATTTTGATATTTAAAGAGAAAAATTGTTATAGAAATGAAAAAATCACTTAAAATTACAATAATAGTCTTCGGAATACTATTCTTCTTTATTCTTCTTATTTCATTACTCATATCGCCCATAGCCAAGCGTTATATCGAAAAAAACAGCCAAGAACTGGTTGGGCGGGTAGTTACGATGGAGAAATTCCGGTTCAATATGTTCACCGGTTCATTGCGTATTGTAGGTTTCGATATGAAGGAGCAGAATGAACAAGAGAGTTTTGTGAAATTCGATACATTGGCGGTGAAAGTGAAACTCTTTGACTTTTTACGCCACAAAGTGACGGTACGGAAAATTCATCTTTCGAATCTGAATCTCCATGTCTGGCAAAAAGGTGCGGATTTTAATTTTAGCGATATTATTCGGAAATTTTCCTCTACGGACACCCTGCTCAAAGATACGTTGCAAGCCGCACCGGCCGAACATTCGAAGCCATGGGAAATCGGGCTGTACGACATCCAGTTCAGGGGGGGCAATCTGCTGTACAACGATTTGCTGGTCGGGAGTAAATGGAGTGTGGAAGACCTGAACCTGAAAATACCCGGCGTTTATTTTTCGGAAAAGGAAACCGACATCGGGTTTAACTTGCTGTTTTCCGACGGAGGGGCATTGGGCGCTAAATTGCTGTACGATATCGAAAAATCGGCGTATCGTGTAAGTCTGGATTTGGAGCACTTTTCCATTGCAGGCCTATTGCCTTATTTGCAACAAAGCATGCGTATCGGTACATTAACAGGGCTGCTGGATGCACATATTTATATTGACGGAGAAATGGAACATGTCATGAACTCTGTCATACAAGGAACGGTTGCGCTTCGCTTGTTCGATATGCGCGACGACCGGGAAGAGTTGATTTTAGCGGTGGATAGCTTATTGGTGGACATGAAAGAAATTTCGCTATCCGAATCGAAATACGTTCTGAATGAATTTTCGTTGAGGGGGCTTGCCACACGTTATGTAATGGAAAAAGACAGTTCGACAAACTTTTCATACCTGATGAAAGAGCGAACGCTTGTTGATACTACACAGCACAACTCGCCCGATACATTGTCCAAAGAACAACAACAAGCGCCGGCTTTTCATTTATCCATTGGGAAGATCGACTTAAAGGGAATCAGTGTCGGGTTTAAGGACAATACCCTGCAAATTCCGTTTATTTATGAATTGAAAGATATTGCTATAGCCGCCAATGATTTCGATCCCGGCAAAAACAATAAGATAGATATGAAAGGAAAGCTCGGCGCTACCGGCTTTTTCGACATTCGTTGGAATGGTAATTTCAACGACTTGTCGAACCTGAATCTGAAAGCGGAATTGAAGAGCGTGGCATTAAAAGAATTTACGCCTTACGCGCTGGAATATTTTGCATATCCGGTCTCCAATGGCGTGATGACTTTCACGAGTCAAAACATGATTAAAAGCAATATGCTGAAAGGAACGAATGGCTTGGATATCTTTAAATGCACCGTCGATAAAAAACGAACGGATGTAAAACCCGAAATGAAAGTACCCTTGCGTTTAGCGGTTTATGTATTGAAAGACCGGAATGATAAGATAAATCTTAATTTACCGGTGGAAGGAGATATTACTTCCCCGAAATTTTCCTACAAAAAAATCATCATTAAAACCTTGATGAATGTGCTGGTAAAAGTCTCCATGGCGCCACTCGATTTTTTAGCGAGTTCCATGGGTTTCAATGCCGACCAGTTGGACGAGATAGAATTCTCGAACATGCAGGATGAATACACTTCGGCGCAGTATGACCATTTTAACCAGTTGGCGGCTATTATACAATCGAAGCCCGATTTAGTCTTAGGCATACGGCAGGATATCAACTATACGCAGGCTGTTAAAGAACAATCGCTGTTTAACCTGAAATGCGATTATTATTTAGCCAGGAATAAACGGCCATTGTCCGATACATTGGACATGCTGGATAAAGCAGCCATCACTCAAGTCGAAGACACGGATAAAGATTTAATGCAATATGTCAATTCCTTATTAATGCAGCCATCCGAAGACGATATTTATACGAAAGCGGTAGCGCTATACAAAGACCGGGTTGCCGGACAGATTATAAAATTGGCGGAACAACGTAGTCTCTTGCTTAAAGAGTATTTAACGGGAAGTGGTAAAGTGCCGGCCGACAATCTCAACATTGAAATTGTTCCATGGGAGCAGGGAAAAGTATATGCCGGGAAAAGTGTTTTCCATATGAGCCTTGCTTTGCCGGGCGAAGAACCAATGATGGCGGCTCCGGAAATAATTGCAGCGGCCGACAGTACCGGTAAATAAGCCTTAGGCTCGTCTAACCACCCTTGGCTAAAGGCTAAAGCCCTGTTAGGGCTTGACGATTGCTTAGATTTGACAAATTTTTGAAATTTGTCAAATCTTTTCAGAACCCTTGGAATGATATACTAATGTTTCGTTTTTCTTCTTTGTATTTCTTTTTTCAGCAATGACAGCTCGCGTCCTGTTTGCCCGGCTATGGAGGTGTTTTCCTGAGCGCGGCGTAGCAAATACGGCAATACGTTTTTTACTTTCCCGTAAGGCATGTATTTTACCACATTATAGCCTGCGGCAGCTAAATTGAAGCTGATGTTATCGCTCATTCCGTATAATTGCGAGAAGAAAACACGAACATCATTCTTAGCTATTTGATATTGTTCCATCAGCGTCACCAATCGTTGGTTGCTTGCTTCGTTATGAGTTCCGCAAAAAAGATACGCATGGCCGATATGCTCCACAGTCAATTTTACAGCAGCGTCGAAAGCCATGTCGGTATCGGCTTTCGTAGGATGAATAGGCGAGGGGTAGCCGCCTTGCAAAGCGCGTTCGCGCTCTTTTTCCATATAAGCGCCGCGCACTAATTTTACGCCGGCCATAAAATTTTCTTTCTCGGCAGTGCTTATTACTTCCTGCAAATAGGCCAAGCGGTCGGTACGATACATTTGAAGTGTATTGTAAATAACGGCTGTTTGCGCGTTGTACCTTTTCATCATTTTTACCACTACATCGTCGATGGCTTTTTGAAAACAATAATCTTCGGCATCCACCAATAAAGGCTTTCCGCTTGCAACGGCCTCTTTGCAAAGCGTATCCACTCGCTGTTCAAAAGCGGCCATCTGCTGTTGCTCTTCGGTATGCAATGGTTGGCCGGCGCTTACTTTTTCAAGAACAGCCGGAATAATCAATGCCGAAGGTTTGAACACACTGAACGGAATAAAATCATGCTTGGCGGCATTCCGTATTGATAAAATGGTTTCTGCCAATGTCCTTGCTATTTCTTCCTCACTGCGGGCCGATTCCACCGAATAGTCGAGCAGTGAGCGCACATGGTATTTTGCCAACGCTTGCGCAGCCGGCGTACAGGCAGCAATGCTTTCGCCGCCCACAAAAATCCGGTATAACGTAGGTTTTATAATCCAGCCTATCGGAAAATGAATACGCAGGCAAAAAGTAGATAACCCGCCTAAAATCGACACCATTTTGGGCGATTTCATCACGGAAAACATAAGCGCAGCCTTGCGCAGGGCGCCGTTGCCCTTGGAGGCAAATGCTATTTGGGTGTTGGAAAAGTCAATCATCGTCACTATTTTTGTTACAAATTTATAGAAAACAAATATAATTAAAAATTAATCGACGCCCCGGAGAAAATTAAACTTTAACCACTTTATGACTATTTAATATTTTGGCTCGTTTATTGTTTTCTCAAGGGAATAGTGTTAAAAATATTTATTATGAAAAAATTCTTTGCTACAACTATTAACGGATATATCGGAATATTATTTCCTTTGATTGTAACCATTATTTTACTGGAAAAATTGCATCACATCATCAGCCCTTTGGTGCACAGCATTGAAGCGCGCCTGCATATTTCCCGCCTGTTGGGCGTTCTGGGCGTACTGCTGATTTCGGCGTTGATAATGATTTTGTTGGGTTATTTATGCGGCCTGCTGATAAAAAGTCCGTGGATACAAAAGCAAGTGCGGAAATTCGAATCGGGAGTATTGGAAAAAATTCCGGTATATAATTTAGCCAAATCGCTGTTTGGTACCGAAGCAGGCATCAAAAGCGAGAATAATTTCCGTCCGGCTTTACTGAAAGACGGAGACGCTTTTTCTTTGTGTTATGTGACCAGCGAGAGCGCCGATTTCTATACTTTGTATGTAAGCGAAGGCGGCTTGAGTGGCGGAGAATTGCGGATTGTTCCTAAAAGTAGCGTGCAACTGTTGAATATCCGTCTGCCGGAGTTCACACGCTTGATTAAGCAATACGGGATAGGTTCCGCACAATATGCCGAACAGTTCATCAACTCCGTAGAGAAAACCTAAGCAGGCATTTGCGCAGTATATTTTTTTTTCGTAATTTTGAGCCTTGAATTAGCTTGGTGTGTTAGTACGCTGACATGCCTTTTTTTATTGAGACCAGTAATGATTACGGAAACGGAGAAAGAACAGATTATTGCGTTGATGAAACGCGAAATTGTTCCGGCAGTGGGTTGCACGGAACCGGTAGCAGTGGCATTAGCAGCTGCAAAAGCGAAAGAAGTACTAGGAAAAACGCCCGAGAAAGTGGACATGTTTTTATCGGGCAATGTGATTAAAAACGCCATGGGCGTGGGTATTCCGGGAACCGGTATGTTCGGGTTGCCGATTGCCATCTCGTTAGGGGTGTTGGTTGGAAATCCGGCCGACGGATTGGAAGTATTGAACAGCGTTAAGCCTGGGGATATTCCCGCGGCAAAGCAATTTGTGGACGACGGAAAAATCAACTTTCAACTGAAAGATGTGGAAGATAAGCTCTACATAGAGGCGGTATGTGCGGCCGGCAGCGACGTAGCAAGAGTGATTATCCGCGGGAGCCATCAAAATATATGCTATATCGAAAAAAATAAACAAGTATTGTTGGACAAAATGCCGGAACACAAGGTGGTGACGGAAGAACCGACCGTAGCTTTAAACATGCGGAAGATTTATGACTTTGCAGTGACTACGCCGGAAACAGAACTTGCGTTTATTATGGATGCGGCCGATATGAACATGGCGGCGGCCGACGAGGCGATGAAAAATCCCCGCAGCCAGTTTGTGAATTCCGACCTTTCGCGGACCTTTTTCGGCAATGGCATTTATTCGCGCATGACTAATATTACCGCCGCTACCAGCTACGCCCGCATGTCGGGTGCCATGATGCCCGTGATGAGTAATTCCGGAAGCGGAAACCAAGGTATTAATGTAACGTTGCCGGTAGTGCTTTTTGCCAAAGAAAACAATAGGAGCCGCGAAGATTTGATTCGGGCGCTTATATTGAGCCACCTGACGGCTATTTATATCAAACAAAACATGGGGCGTTTGTCGGCCTTGTGCGGTTGTGTGATTGCCTCTACCGGCGCCAGTTGCGGGATTGTTTATCTATTAGACGGCAATTTCGATCAAATATGTTACGCCATCAAAAACATGATTGCCAATATCACCGGAATGATTTGCGACGGAGCGAAAACCGCCTGTGCATTGAAAGTAGCAACCGGTGTTTCCGTAGCCATGCTCTCGGCCATGACGGCCATGCAAAATCGCGTAGTAAGCGAATTTGAAGGAATTATTGATAAGGATGTGGATAAAACCATTGCGAACTTAGTGGAAGTGGGCGCTCATGGTATTAATTACGCCGACAAATTAATTTTGCAAATCATGACAAACAAAACCTGTTAATGCCGCGGAAAATCGTCATATACCAAGTACTCCCGCGACTCTTCGGAAATGTAGGCATACAAAAAAGAAAGAAACAAATCCCCGGCGGAACCATTCAGGAAAATGGTGTTGGTAAACTATGGCATTTCAACAGAAAAGCATTACAGGAAATAAAAAAGTTGGGCGCTACGCATGTATGGTACACCGGTGTGCTGGAACACGCTACCTGTACGGATTACAGCGCTTTCGGCATTCGCCCCGATGCGCCGGAAATTGTGAAAGGGCGCGCCGGATCGCCTTATGCGATTAAAGACTATTACGACATAGACCCTGACTTGGCCATCAACGTAGCGAGACGTATGGAAGAGTTCGAAGAATTAGTGACGCGTACGCACAATGCGGGATTGAAGGCAATAATAGACTTCGTTCCGAATCATGTAGCGCGGGCGTACTATTCGGATGCAAAACCGGCGGGAGCAGTTGATTTTGGAGCGAACGACGACACCGCCGCTGCATTTTCCAACCAAAATAATTTTTATTATTTGCCGGACGATTTTACAATTCCGCAAGGCGTGCAGCCTTTTGGCGAACGGTATCCGGCGCCGGCTTTCACTTACCGCGAACAACCAGCAAAAGTCACGGGAAACGATTGTTTCTCGCCGCATCCTTCGGCGAGCGATTGGTACGAAACGGTAAAACTGAACTATGGCGTGGATTACCAACACGGAAGAACGAGCCACTTTCAGCCGGTTCCGGATACATGGTCGAAAATGCGCGACATTTTGCTGTTTTGGACAAAAAAAGAAGTGGACGGTTTCCGCTGCGATATGGCCGGAATGGTGCCCGTAGCCTTTTGGAATTGGGCGATTCCGCAAATAAAAGCGGTAAATCCTGAAATTATTTTTATTGCCGAAATCTATCAATCCGAGCAATACCGCTCTTATATTTTTGAAGGACATTTTGATTATTTATATGATAAAGTCGGCCTGTATGACACCCTTCGAAATGTGATTGCCGGCGGCACATCCACCGCTGCCATTACGGCTTGCTGGCAGCAGGCGGAAGGCATTGGCGAGCGGATGTTGCGCTTCATGGAAAATCACGACGAACAACGCATCGCCTCGCGTTTTTTTGCGGGCAGCGAACCGCATAAAGCCCTTCCGGCCATGCTGGTTTCGGCGGCCCTGCATCGCGGCCCTGTGATGATGTATTGCGGGCAGGAAGTGGGCGAACCTGCCGAAGGCGCGGTGGGCTTCAGCGGCGACGACGGGCGCACATCGATTTTCGATTACACGCTGATGCCGGAGTGGAGAAAATGGGTAAATAATTTTGAATTCGATGGCAAATATCTGTCGGAAGAACAAAAAAAACTGAGGGAAAACTATAGCGCATTATTGAGGGCGGTGGCTGTATCCGATGCCGTGGCAAACGGCGAATTTTATGATTTGATGTGGGCGAACGGCGGACAAACGGATATAGATTTCAATAAAGTGTATGTTTTTTTACGGCATTCCGAAAAGGAAAAAATGCTATGTGTCGCTTATTTCGGCGCACAGCGGGGAACGTTGCATGTGCAAATCCCCGGACATGCCTTTCAAACCATGAAGCTGAATGAGAGTCAAACTTATAAAGCGGAAAATATAGTGAAGAAAAACGATGAGCAAATGATGGTTGACGGAAAGATGCTGGTTCCATTGAATGCCTACGATTACAAAATGTATAAATTAACACCGCGAACCTGATGGTTTCAATAAATAATATCACGGTAGAATTCGGTGGCTTCACGCTGTTCAACGACGTGTCGTTTGCGATAAGCCCGCGTGACCGCATCGGATTGGTGGGAAAAAACGGAGCCGGAAAATCTACGTTGCTCAAAATATTGGTAGGCATCAAAACGCCTACATCCGGACAGGTGGCGGTGCCCGGCGATTATACCATAGGATACCTGCCGCAACAAATGGCGGTGTCCGATGGAAAAACGGTGCTCGAAGAAACATTATCGGCCTTCGAGCGCTTGCACGAAATAGCGCGTCAAATCGAAAAAATTTCGCACGAGCTGGCTGAACGTACCGATTACGAATCGGAATACTATCACGATTTGATGGTAAAGTTGAATGATTACAACGATCATTACCATCTTTTGGGCGGCGATAACCAGGAAGGAGATGCGGAAAAAACATTGTTGGGTTTGGGTTTTAAACGGGAAGATTTTGAACGTGCTACATCGGAGTTCAGCGGCGGTTGGCGGATGCGTATCGAGCTGGCGAAAATCCTGTTGCAACGCCCGCAATTGCTTTTGCTCGATGAGCCGACCAACCATCTTGATATTGAATCTATCCAGTGGCTCGAAGATTATTTGAAAGACTACAACGGCGCGCTGGTGCTTATTTCGCACGACCGCGCTTTTCTAGATGCGGTAACGAACCGCACGATAGAATTACTGCTGGGAAAAGCGTATGACTACAAAGTCAATTATTCGAAATATGTGGAACTCCGCCGTGAGCGCCGCGGGCAGCAAATGGCGGCGTATGAAAACCAACAACGAATGATTGAAAAAACGGAAGAATTTATTGAACGTTTTCGCTATAAAGCTACCAAGTCCAATCAGGTGCAATCGCGCATCAAGCAACTGGAAAAGGTGGAGCGCATTGAGATTGACGATGAAGATACGGCGGCGTTGCACATTAAATTTCCACCGGTGCCGCGCTCGGGACAAGTCGTATTGCAAGCAAAAGAGGTGGCTAAGCGGTACGGCGACCACATTGTTTTTTCCGGCGCCAATATTACGATTGAGCGGGGTGAACGCGTAGCTTTCGTAGGACGAAACGGCGAAGGAAAAACAACTATGCTGCGCATTGCCGTGGGCAATTTACCGTACGAAGAAGGCGAGGTAAAAATAGGGCATAACGTGCAAACCGGCTACTTTGCCCAGAATCAGGACGAGTTGATGGACAACGAAGCCACGGTGTTCGACACGCTGGAAAGAATTGCGGTAGGCGATGTACGGACTAAATTGCGCGATATTTTGGGCGCATTTCTGTTCCGCGGCGAAGACGTCGATAAAAAAATAAAAGTACTGAGCGGTGGCGAGCGGTCGCGTTTGGCCATGGCTATGCTGATGCTGAAACCCTATAATTTGCTGGCGCTCGACGAACCGACGAACCACATGGACATGCGGTCGAAAGATATTCTGAAAAATGCGTTGATGAAGTACGACGGCACCTTGCTGGTAGTATCGCATGACCGTGAGTTTTTAGACGGTTTGGTCGATAAGATTTATGAGTACCGCGACGGAAAAGTGAAAGAACATTTAGGCGGAATCAACGATTTCCTGAAGAAGCGCAAATTAGAGAATATGCGCGAACTGGAAATCAACGCTCCGGCCGCTGTAGCGCCGAAACAGCCTGAAGTTGAGGAAACGAAAACATCATCGAAAACAACGGAAGAAGAACGGCAGGCGCGCAAACAATTGGACAAGCAGCTCCGGAAATTAAAAACCGAAATAGAGGCTGTTGAAAAACGGATTGAAGCGCACGAACAAAAAATTGCCGGAATGGATGAGCAGTTAACGCAACCCGATGCACAACATTTTACGGACGATTTTTTTAAAGCCTACAATAGCGAAAAATCAGCGTTGGAGCGCACGATGTACGAATGGGAGATTCTTCAAATGCAATTGGAGGAGTTGAAATAATTAGATTTGACAAATTTTTGAAATTTGTCAAATCTTCATTCATAGCATTTAAAATGATATATTGTCATTCTGAGCGAAGTGAAGAATCTGCTCGTCATCTTCCCGCAGGGCGGGAAAGCAAGCTATTCTTTAATGCATAGGTTCTTCACTTCGCTCAGAATGACAAACGAAATAAATAACATATTACTATGGAAAAACCACACTTCAAAAAAAAATATCCCTCTTTCCCGAAGAAAGAGAAGGCGCCCGATAATTTATTATTCGGCATGCGTCCGGTAATGGAAGCCATTCAGGCCGGGCGCGAAGTGGAACGCGTGCTGTTGAAAAACGGCTTGGACGGCGTTTTGTTTCGTGAGTTATATGCTTTGCTGGAAGAAAAAAATATTCCGGTGCAATATGTGCCGGCCGAAAAGCTGAACAGCCTTACGCAAAGCAATCATCAAGGAGTGGTGGCCTATGTTTCGTTAATTGCTTATGCCGATTTGGAAAACGTGGTGGCAACTACGTTTGAAAAAGGAGAAACTCCTTTGATTTTATTGCTCGACGGTGTGACCGATGTGCGGAATTTTGGCGCTATTGCGCGTTCGGCGGAATGCGCCGGTGTGCATGCCTTGGTAGTACCGGCAAAAGGCGCTGCGCCGGTAAATGCCGATGCCTTGAAAACATCGGCCGGCGCGTTGAACCGCATTCCGGTGTGTCGTGTGCCGAATTTGCGGACAGCCTTGTATTATTTGAAAGATAGCGGGTTGAAAATTGTTTCTGCAACGGAGAAAAGTAAGAAATCCGTATATGATTTCGATTTCAAATGCCCCACAGCCATTGTAATGGGAGCGGAAGATACCGGCATTTCCGAAGCGGTGTTGAAACTCTCCGACGAGCGGGTGTGTATTCCCTTGCAAGGCGAAATTGCATCGTTGAATGTGTCGGCGGCAGCGGCGGTGGTACTGTTTGAAGCCGTGCGGCAACGGCAGTGACAAAACAGCGATTAGATTTGACAAATTTTTAAAATTTGTCAAATCTTTCAAAAATTAGAACTCAAAACCCTGAAGGACGAGTGTCAAAATAAAGGAGCGTAAATTGATAAATGCGTAATAGTTGGCTGATATGTGTGATGGGCTGCCTGTTGTTTTTTGCGGCAGGAGCTGCGCCGCTTTGCGCTCAAACAAAATACGTGCGTGATATTCGTGTCTCAGGCAACAAGCAAACAAAGCTTCTCATTATTTTGCGTGAAATGACTGTCAGGATCGGAGATAAATTTTCCGATACACAACTCTTGGAAGAGAGGCTGGAGGCCAGCCGCGCCAATATCCTTAACACGTCGCTTTTCAATTACGTGTATGTGGATGCCGAATATCCAGAAGACGATACGTTATCGGTAATCATAAAAGTGAAAGTAGAAGAGCGTTGGTACATCTGGCCGAATCTTGATTTTAAACTCGAAGATAGGAATACCAGCGCATGGTTGAAAGATCCTTCGTGGGAAAAAGTGACAGTAATGACCGGCTTGACGATTAATAATATGCGTGGCCGTAACGAAACGGCGCGTGTTACCGGAAAATGGGGCTATATGCGTGCTTTCGTTTTTTCCTATCAAAATGTGGCATTAGACAAGAAACGGCGGCATTTGTTGGGCGCTTCTTATTTCTATGAAACACAACGGAACGTTTCCTATATCACAGCGGCCAACGAAGTACTGTATGTTACCTCGCTGGATGGCCCGATAAAAAGAGATAACGGGTTTTGTGTGAATTATATATATCGTCCTCGAATGAGAGACTATCACTACGTGAATTTCAACTATAATCATATCAATATTCAAGATACGGTGTTGGCATTAAATCCTGCTTATTGGAACAGTGCTGAAACCTCGCGCGATTTTCTTCAACTTACATACAATTACCGCTCCGACTATCGCGACTCATATGTTTATCCGCTGGAAGGCTATTTATTCGGGCTTCTTACGGATGTTGCCACGGCCGTGGATGGAGAATCGTATTCGTTGGCTTTGTATCCCGAATATCAGCGGCACATACGCTTGGCCCCGCGCTGGGGTTATTCCGGTTATACTGCTGCAAAAATATCCCTTGCTGCTAAAGATGCGTATGTGGATAGCCGTTCGCTGGGCTATAATAATAAATGGCTGCGCGGATACGAGTATTATGTAATGGACGGGCAATATTATGTGATGTTGCAAAATAACCTGAAGTTTACCTTGTTGCCTACAAAGGTGGTGACGCTTAATTTTTTATCGGCGCTTTCGAAATTCAATAAAATCCATTTTACTTTTTATATGAATGCCTTCTTCGATGCCGGCTACGTGTATAATCGCTACAAAACACTGGATAACACCTTGCAAAATAGTTTTTTGTACAGTGGCGGATGGGGGCTTGATGTGGTAACTTATTATGACATTACCTTACGTTTGGACTTTTCTGTCAATAAAATGGGCGAAAAAGGGTTTTATTTTCATATCGTAGCGCCTTTCATTTAATAAATTTTGTAACTTTGTTAGTTATTATAGACAAGAACAACGAATGAATTTGAAAAAGCTATTTTTATCTTCATATGCAGACGATATGGAGTTTATCCCGATTCTGACAGATGATGAAGATGCGAATGTAAAAAAAAGTGATGTTCCGAAAGAATTGCCACTGTTAGCATTGCGGAATGCCGTGTTGTTTCCCAATACGGTTATTCCTATTACGGTAAGCCGCGAGAAATCTATAAAATTGGTGCGCGATGTGTACGCTTCTTCCAAACTATTGGGTGCCGTAACGCAAAACGACGCACGAATTGAAGACCCTAAAAAAGAAGACTTATTTAATATAGGGACAGTGGCGCGGGTCATGAAAGTAATTGAGATGCCCGACGGTTCGATAACGGCTATTTTGCACGGCTCGCACCGGTTCGAGATTACACGAATGGTGTCCGAAGAGCCTTATTTTGTAGCGGCCATCAAACTTCGCAAAGAAATTAAACCGAACTTGCCCGACGGCGATTACGATGCCATTATCGGCTCTATCCGTGATGCCGCTTTGCATGTCATAAAGCTTTCGCCGCATTTGCCGCAGGAAGCCGGTTTTGCTATTAAGAATATCGATAGCCCGAGTTTCCTGATCAACTTCGTGGCATCGAGCATGGAGTTGGAAAACCATGGCGATAAGCAGGCGATGTTGGCCGAAGATGATGTGAAACAGCGGGCGATGAAACTGTTGGAATTGCTCAACAAGCAAATCGATGTGCTGAAAATCCGCGATGATATTCAGAAAAAAGTACACACGGAAATCAACCAGCAGCAACGCGAATATTACTTGCACCACCAGCTGAAAACCATTCAGGATGAGTTGGGCATCAGTAATTTTCAAGACGAATTGAAAGAATTGCGCGAAAAAGCCGCTGCTAAAAAATGGAGTAAAGAAGTAGCGGATGTCTTCGAAAAGGAAGCGGCAAAACTGGAGCGTTCCAATCCGCACAATCCCGATTATCCGATGCAGTTCAACTACCTGCAAACCTTGGTGGAATTACCTTTTGGCGAATGCACCAAAGATAATCTGGATTTGAAAAATGCGCAATATATTCTGGACGAAGACCATTTCGGCTTGGAGCAGGTGAAGGAACGCATTCTCGAACACTTGGCCGTTATTAAGTTGAAAGGCGATTTGAAATCTCCGATTTTGTGTTTATACGGCCCTCCGGGCGTGGGAAAAACTTCGTTGGGAAAATCCGTAGCACGCGCTTTGGGGCGCCAGTTCGGGCGCATCTCGTTAGGCGGATTGCACGACGAAGCAGAGATTCGCGGCCACCGGAAAACCTACATCGGCGCCATGCCGGGGCGGATTATCCAGACCATCAAAAAATGTAAATCCGACAATCCGGTAATTATTTTGGACGAGATAGACAAGGTGGGGAACGATTTTCGGGGCGACCCGTCGTCGGCCCTGCTCGAAGTGCTCGACCCCGAACAGAACAGTACGTTCCACGATAATTATTTGGAAGTGGATTACGACCTTTCGAAAGTTTTGTTCCTCACTACGGCGAATAACGTCGGCGCCATTCATCCGGCCTTGCGCGACCGCATGGAAATGATTGAAATGAGCGGTTATTTAGTCGAAGAAAAAATACAGATTGCCCAAAAATATTTGCTGCCGAAACAGCTCGAGATGAATGGATTGAAAGCCAGTCAGCTAAAGCTTTCCGACAAGGTCTTGGAAGTGGTCATTGAAAATTACACACGCGAATCGGGCGTGCGTTCACTCGAAAAACGCATTGCCAAAATAGTGCGCTACGTGGCGAAAAAGATAGCTTTCGACGAAAAAATAAAACCGGCTATTTCGGAAAAACAGCTCGAGGAAATACTGGGCGTTCCGAAATATATGAAAGAACAATATCAAGGGAACGATTTTGCAGGCGTAGTAACAGGTTTGGCGTGGACACAAAACGGCGGCGAAATTTTGTTCGTGGAAACCAGCCTGAGCAAAGGAAAAGGCGGCTTGACCATTACCGGAAACTTAGGCGATGTAATGAAAGAATCGGCTACGCTGGCGCTGGAATATATCAAAGCGCATGCCTCCATATTGAACCTTTCGCCCGACGTATTCGAAAAATGGAATGTGCATATCCACGTTCCGGAAGGCGCCATTCCGAAAGACGGCCCTTCGGCGGGAATCACGATGGCTACCTCGGTGGCGTCGGCATTCTCGCAACGCAAAGTGCGCAAAGCTATGGCCATGACCGGCGAAATTACCTTGCGAGGGAAAGTAATGCCGGTGGGCGGTATCAAAGAAAAAATACTGGCCGCCAAACGTGCCGGAATTAAAGATATTGTGCTATCGAAAGAAAACGAAAAAGATATCAAGGAGATTAAAGAAATCTATGTGAAAGGCGTGAAATTCCATTATGTGGAAACCATTGCCGACGTGCTGGACTTTGCCTTGTTGACCGAGAAAGTAAAAAACGCCATAGAAATACAGTAAGATATGGATGTGAAAATAGAGCCCACATGGAAAGCCGTTTTGCAGGAAGAGTTTGACAAACCCTACTTCGAAACATTGACCAATGTGGTAAAAAGCGAACTGATGGCCGGAAAAACCGTGTATCCGCCGCCGAAGTTGATTTTTAATGCGTTTGAAAAAACGCCTTTCAACGAGGTGAAAGTCGTCGTTCTCGGCCAGGATCCGTATCACGGCGCAGGACAAGCGCATGGATTGTGTTTTTCGGTGCAGCGTGGTGTGAAACCGCCGCCTTCGCTAATCAATATTTTTAAGGAAATAGAAACCGATTTGGGTATCGCGCCGCCGAACCACGGCTGTTTGGAACATTGGGCGGAACAAGGCGTGTTTTTGTTGAATGCAGCCCTCACGGTGCGTGCCGGCGAACCGATGTCGCACAGCAAAATAGGCTGGGAAACGTTTACCGATGCGGTGATTAAAACGCTTTCCGATGAAAGGCAAGGATTAGTATTCTTGTTATGGGGAAATTTTGCCCGCAACAAACGGGCGCTGATTGATAGCAACAAACATTTTATTTTGGAAGCCGCGCATCCTTCGCCATTGTCGGGCGGAAAATTTTTCGGGAATAAACATTTTTCGAAAACCAATGAACTATTGGTACAGCAAGGCTTACAGCCGATAGACTGGAGTTTGTAAAATAAATGTCATGGTGAAGCGAAGCAATCTTCTTTGTGTAGATTTGACAAATTTTTGAAATTTGTCAAATCTTTCGAAATCTTTTTAATAATAGAACAGTGTGTAACATGCGCCCGTATTTACTTTTTATATGTTTGTTTTTTATCTCGTGGACGATGAATGCACAGCTGCGCTTGCAAGGCACTGCGCCTGCATATGCCGGCGATGAACTTGTTTTTTATACGTATTCCGATTTACTTACTTACACCGAAAAAGAAATTGTCCGCTGCAAAGTGGCTCCCGGCGGACGTTTCGATATGCAATGCACAACGGATGCGCCTGTTTTCTTATTTGCACACCTCGATAGTTATTTTGCGTATTTTTATGCAAGCCCGAAGGGCAGCTATGTCTTGCATCTTCCCGAAAAGCGTGCCAAAACGCAAGAAGATAAAATCAATCCGTTTTTTTCGGAAACGCCCGTTCATCTTGGTATTGAAACCAACGCTTCGGAGGATATCAACTACATGATGATGGTGTTTGATGGTTATTACAATGAATACTATGCCGACATGGTAGAAAAAATGCGGGGAAATAACCCGAATCCGTTTGATAAAAATGTGTTGTTACTCGACACGTTGTTTCGTTCGGAGCATAACGATTTATTCGAGCAATATAAACATTATCGCATAGGATTGTTCAAACAGCAAGCCGGATATCAAAAATCCAAAGCGTTGTCGCAGGAATATTTCATTGGCAGGCCTGTTCTCTATACTAATACGGGCTACATGGAATTATTTCACCAAGTGTATGCCCGCTATTTCGAATTTCTTTCGCGAAGTAAGGAAGGGCGCGATATTTCAATGGTAATAAATAAAAATCGCAGCTTGTCGCAATTGAAAAAAATAATGTTGGCTGATGGTGTTTTTCAGGATGACGCTTTGTTGGAAATGGTGATGCTGAAAAATTTATACGACAATTTTTACAGGGATGATTTTTCGCGTTCGGCATTGCTCGCTATTCTGGATTCGCTGCAAACAACAACGTGTGCGCCGCAGCATGTTACGATTGCTTCCAATATCCGTAAAAAAGTGACACAATTAATGGCGGGTTACGAACCTCCGGCCTTTGAGCTATACGACATGCAAGGAAAACTTCATACGTTGGCCGATTTTAAAGGGAAAGCAGTATATCTGAACTTCTGCACGGTGTCGAGTTACGGGTGTTTGAAAGAATTTGTCGAGCTTGACAGGCTCTATAAGAAATATCGTGGCAAGGTGGAAATTGTGTCTGTTTGCGTGGACGAAGACGTGGAAACAATTCGAAATTTTTTGAGTTATGAACCTTATAAGTGGACATTTTTACACTATACTAATCAGCCCGGTATTTTGTCCGACTATGATATTCGCGCTTACCCTACTTATTATTTGATTGACAAAGAAGGGAAACTCAGCCATTCGCTGGCGCCTTCTCCGGCAAAAGTGGAGCGTATTTTCTCGAACTTGTAACGTTCTTGCGCCTGCAAATTCACTATTATTATCCGTTATTCAACCATCCTGCTTTATACAATATTTCGCGGATGGAAGGAAATAACGATTCGGCATATTCGTTCAACTTTTCTACGGGTGTCCATTCCGCTTTTTCGATGCCTTCTATAGCTTGAGGAGATGGTTGTGTATTACCGCGGTGGGTCATCGCAAACCAATGGGTGGCCTTTAGTACGATCTCTCCTTGTTCGTGGTAGGTGTGGTAGGTTGTGTCGATTAAGTCGAAGAGATTTAGTTCTCCAATGCTGCACTCTTCCTCCACTTCACGCAATGCTGTTTCTCCGATGTTTTCCCCATTATCCCGTTTTCCTTTCGGTAAATCCCAATGATTGTTGCGGAAAATCATCAACAATTCTCCCCGGTTATTGCGCACCACTCCTCCGGCAGCATCTATTATTCTAAATTGGCTGCGGAGCTTATCAAATACATCCTCTGTATTTTCAGTGTACAACCATAGTTCTTGAAGTTGTTCGTTCTCCAAAAATTGACGAATAATTTCTGCAATATCAAAATTATTCGTAATTTTGTAAACTACACTATTCAATCTTTTGGCGCAAGTTTCCAAATCATTGCTAACACCAATGAGGCGGTTGTTGAAGTAAATTTTTTGCATGTGTGTAGCATTAAGTAAACAAAGATAGCATTTAATTATGGATTCAATAGAAAAAAAAATTGCACGGGAATTGTTAAGTATAAAAGCGGTGAAGTTAAGCCCCGATAAACCTTTTACTTGGGCATCGGGTTGGCGTTCGCCTATTTATTGCGACAATCGTAAAACGCTTTCCTATCCTAAAACACGTAAATTGATTTATGAAAGTTTAGGGAAACTCGTAAAAGACCATTTTAAAGAAGTGGATGTGATAGCGGGCGTAGCAACCGGTGCTATTGCCCACGGGGCATTGGTGGCAGAATATTTGGGAAAACCTTTTGTATATGTTCGCTCTGCCAAAAAAGACCATGGGTTGGAAAATTTAATAGAAGGCGAGTTGCCTCCGGGTAGCCGTGTGGTGGTGATTGAAGACCTTATTTCTACCGGAGGAAGTAGTTTAGTGGCGGTGAATGAACTGCGGAAAGCCGGCTCGGACGTGTTAGGGCTACTGGCTATTTTTACCTATGATTTTGATGCATCGCGCCGCGCATTTGAGGTTTCGGATTGCGTTCTTTATACGCTTACCAACTATTCTAATTTGATTGAAGAAGCGCTGGCTTGCCATTATATCCGTCCGGAGGATATGGATACCTTGAAAAAATGGCGTGAAGCGCCCGATAAGTGGAATGTTTAGTGTTTCAGGTTTACGGCTAATGTTGAGAATAGAAGCCAACATCAAACAATCAACATTAAACAACCAACAGTTGTATGGCTACAGAAATCATTAGTAAAACGGTGAAAATTACACGCCCGGCAACGGATGTTTATGCGGTGTTGAGTGATTTTACACGCTTGATACCGCAAGCGCCCGCGGAAATGCAACATGAGTTTCAAGCCTCAGCTACTACGGACGAATGCACTATTCATATGAAAAATGCCACCATGGGATTACGCATTATTAACCGCGAAGAACCTAAGTTTGTGAAGTATGAGAGTACCGGAAAAATGCCGTTCGCTTTTTTATTGTGGGCTCAATTAAAAGAAGCAGCTCCTTACGATACCCGTATGCGTTTGGTGTTGCACGCCAATTTAAATGCTTTTATGAAAGTGCTGCTGAAGAAAAAGCTGGAAACAGGTATTGATGAAGTGGCCGACCGCTTGGCGCAGGCTATGAGTGGAGGAATCCAATAACCTGTTTACAAGCAAAACTCAATCTCTTTGAATATTGCCGAAAACTTTGTGCCGTTTTCTTTTTCCAGTAACAACTCGCCGGTATTGCGGATACCGGTAATTTTTGCCCGGAAACGTTTTCCTTTCTGCATATAATCATGCCATTCGTTATAGCGATAGAGGTGCGTTAAGTAATCTTTGTTTATCGTATTAACGGCGCCCTTTTTTAAGGATAAATAACGTTTTTCAGTCTGATTTAATAAATTTTTTAAGCTTGTTTTTAGGTCCAGTGTCTGTGCGGTTTCCAATGCAATGGATGTCGGGTTCGGAGCATTGGAGATGAAAACAGTTTGGTTCACGTTTATACCGATACCGGCAATCGTGGCCGTGATATATTCTCCGGCAATGTGATGCTCGATGAGTATGCCGCATATTTTTTTATCACCCGCATAAATATCATTCGGCCATTTGATACGGGCAGGGAGTCCATGTGCCTCCAGAAAATCGATGACACTCAGGGATATGATTTTCGACAGGAGGAACTGGTCTTCGGCTTTTAAAAACGTCGGACGTAGAAGGATAGAAAAAGTGAGATTTTTTCCGGCTTCGCTTTCCCATGTATTATATTGTTGTCCACGTCCTTTGACTTGGCGCTGTGCGCACCATACGCTGCCTTCGGGTGCTTCAAAGACGTGTCTTTCGGCCTCATTATTAGTGGAATCCACTTCATCCATCCAGTGTATTTTCTTATCGGAAATCATGTTTGCAGTTATTTTAGAGAATGCCGTAAATTTTTATTATTTTTGCAAATTTAATAGTAATTCAATAACAAATGGCAAAGACCAGCAAAACAACTACGGCCAAGAAAGCCGGAACAACAAAGGAAAGCGTTAAAAAGACAAGCATATCTTCCACCACAAAGGCCGTAAAAAAAGCGACGGAAAAAGAGAAAAAAACGGTAACGAAAAAAACGGCCACAAAGAAAACAGCGGCTAAAGCGACTCCCGCCGGAACAACGAAGAAAGCGACATTGAAAACAACTGCCGGCAAAACAACGGCGGCCGCTAAAACAAAAACTCCTGCCGGTACGGTGAAAAAGAAAACGGCGATAACAACTGCTACGCCGAAGGCTCCCGCCAAGAGCATGCCGGTAAAAAAAACACCGGAGAAGAAAATTTCTAAAAATCCGGCATTGGATATTATTGTGGATGCCATGTATGATAAAAAAGCGCAGCAAGTGGTGTCGTTGGATTTTGCAACGATTGACGCGGCTATTTGTGACTATTTTGTGATATGCAATGCCGATTCGACCACACAGGTAAATGCCATTGCCGACTCTGTGGAAGAACAATTATATAAAAAGATGAAACAATGGCCGATTCGTTGTCAGGGACGCGAAAACAGCTTTTGGATAATCATGGATTATGGGGATGTCATCGTACATATTTTTCAGACGGAATACCGGAAATTCTACCGCCTGGAAGAATTGTGGGCCGATGCCAAAACCACTTGGCATGAAGAACAATAATTTTAAAAAAAGGGAATAAGAATTCATGAACGGATCAGTACCGACACCACAAAATCAAAAACCGAAAATCCCGAACGGTCCGCAAAAACAACCGATGGGACAGCGTTTCAATTCCATGTGGATTTGGATTGTTTTGGGTTTAGGCATGTTTTACATGTGGTATAATATCAATAGCGCAAGACCTGTGCAAACGCAATGGCAGGAAGTAAAAGAAAAGATGATGCCTGCCGGAGATGTAGAAAAAGTGGTATATATTTCCAACCAGGGAAGGGTGGAAGTTTTTATCAGAAAAGACAGCCTGGCAAAATACCAGAATAAATCGTACGGCGATATTCCGAAGGCGGGGCCTCAGTTTTACTTTGTGGTGCCGGCTAATTTTGAGGGCGATACGAAGTTTGAAGAAGCGCGGGCAGCGCTGCCGGACGACAAAAAGTTTAATGTGGAAATGGATATCCGCCGCGATTATTTTTCTGAAATCTTGGGCTGGTTATTTTTACCTATAGCATTGCTTTTATTGTGGTTCTTCATGTTTCGCCGGATGTCGAAAGGCATGGGCGGCGGAGGTGGCGGCGGAATCTTTTCCGTAGGGCGTTCCAAAGCACAGCTTTTTGACAAGGATAACAAGAACAAAGTGACTTTTAAAGATGTGGCAGGCTTGGAAGAAGCCAAAGTGGAAGTGATGGAAATTGTCGATTTCCTGAAAAACCCGCAAAAATATACGAATTTGGGAGGTAAAATTCCGAAAGGAGCGTTGCTCGTGGGGCCTCCGGGTACCGGAAAAACCCTGCTGGCAAAGGCTGTAGCCGGCGAAGCCGATGTGCCGTTCTTCTCGCTTTCGGGTTCCGACTTTGTGGAAATGTTCGTGGGCGTGGGCGCTTCGCGTGTGCGCGACTTGTTCCGCCAGGCAAAAGAAAAAGCGCCGTGTATCATTTTTATTGATGAAATTGACGCCGTAGGGCGTGCGCGAAGCAAAAACGGAGGATTTACTTCCAACGACGAACGCGAGAATACATTGAATCAATTACTCACTGAGATGGACGGCTTTGGCTCGAACAGTGGCGTGATTATCTTAGCCGCCACCAACCGCGCCGATATCCTGGACAAAGCGCTGTTACGCGCCGGACGTTTCGACCGTCAGATCCATGTGGATTTGCCGGAGATGAAAGAACGTTTGGAAATTTTCAAAGTGCATCTGCGTGGCATTCGCCTGACGGAAGGTTTTGATATCGATTTTCTGGCGAAACAAACGCCGGGATTCTCGGGCGCCGATATTGCCAACGTGTGTAACGAAGCGGCGTTGATAGCCGCCCGTAACAATAAAAAGGCGGTCGAAAAACAAGATTTTCTGGATGCTATAGACCGTATTGTAGGTGGGCTGGAACGCAAAAGCAAGATTATTACGAAAGAAGAAAAACGCACCATTGCTTATCACGAAGCCGGCCATGCTACCGTGAGCTGGGTGTTGGAACATGCCAATCCATTGTTGAAAGTAACTATTATCCCGCGCGGTAGAGCGCTGGGCGCTGCTTGGTATTTGCCCGAAGAACGGCAAATCACCACCACCGAGCAAATGTTGGACGAAATGTCGGCAACTCTTGGCGGACGTGCTGCCGAGGAATTGATGTTTGATAAAATATCGACCGGGGCGATGAACGACTTGGAAAAAGTGACGAAACAAGCTTATGCCATGGTGGCATATTTTGGCATGAGCGATAAAGTGGGGAACTTGAGTTATTACGATTCGTCGGGACAGAATGAATTCGGATTTTCCAAACCCTATAGCGAAAAAACGGCGGAATTATTAGATGGCGAAGTGAAAAAACTTATCGACGATTCGTACAAAAAAGCGAAAGAAATGTTGGTGAAGTATAAAGAAGGCTTTGTGAAGCTGGCGGAATTACTGCTGGAGCGCGAAGTTATTTTTGCCGATGATTTGGAAGCGATTTTCGGAAAACGCCGGAGCACCCGCGCCGAAATTATTCATCAGGAGACGGAAGAAGCGGAGAAAGCGGAAAAAGCAGAATGATGAGTTCTGAATGATGAGCGATGAATGGGTTTTGTCATTCTGAACGAAGTGAAGAATCTGTATTCTAATGATGCGTTATGAACCCGCCTGAATGGTGCAGTCGGACGAAGCATCGTCATTGCGAGCGAAGCGAAACAATCTCTACAACAAGGTAAAAGAAACAAAAGTAAAAAGGCGAAAGGGTTTCAATGAAAAATTTTCTTACAAGAACTGCGACAGGCTTACTATTTTTAGTAGTGATGGTGGGCTGTATTTTGTTCAGCCCCTATTCCTATGCAGCCCTCATGCTATTTATCATGGTGGTGATGATGTATGAGTTCTACCGTATGACATTGGGGCGAGGGAAGTGCCTGCAAAAAACGCTTGGAATCCTTGCCGGTGTGGCTGCCTGGTTGGCTTCGTTCATGATAGCGGGGCCTTTATCGGAACAAACATTTTCACTGGTTATTGCCTTGCCGATGTTGGCATTTGCTTGTTGGATTACACTGTTGGTGCAACAATTATATCAACATTCGGAAAAACCATTTGAACTTATTGCGTACACGCTTTTAGGTTTTTTCTACATAGTCGTTCCGTTGATGATACTGAATTTTGTAGCATACATAAATTTTCCGATGTCCTATTCGACTTATAATGGAACATTGCTCTTGGCTTTATTCATCATTCTTTGGTGCAGCGACGTGGGCGCTTATTGTTTCGGCATGTTGTTCGGGCGCCACGGAAAACATAAACTATTCCCGTCCGTTTCGCCGAAAAAATCGTGGGAAGGTTATTTCGGCGGCCTGCTGATGGCGCTGGCAGCCGGTTATGTAATGTCGCTGGTCGGATTTCTTTCCTTCGGAATCGTCCATGCCTTGGTGATGGCCGCGTTAATTCACGTGTTCGGCGTGTTCGGCGACCTCATTGAATCGATGCTTAAGCGCAGTGTGGGCGTGAAAGATTCGGGGAAAATAATGCCCGGCCACGGTGGCTTGCTCGACCGCTTTGATGCGGCGTTGGTGGCCTTTCCTGTTGCTTGCTTATATTTATTAATAATTCAATATATTTAAATTGTTTCATGAAAATTCACAAAGAAGGTAAAGTTATTGTACGTAATACCGCGATTATCTGTGTCGTGATTTTAGGATTGTGTGCGTGGTTAGTCGGGTTTAATTGGATATTGGCTGCGATGGCAGTTGTTCTGATAGGGCTCTTTTTATTTGTTTGCCGGTTTTTCCGCGTTCCGCAACGTACGCCGGTGGTGGACCCCGGAGCAGTCATAGCGCCTGCCGATGGAACGATTGTGATTATACAGGAAACGGACGAGCCGGAATATTTGAAAACACAATGCCGGCAGGTTTCTATTTTTATGTCGATATACAATGTACACATCAACTGGTTTCCGGTAAAAGGAACCGTGGAATTTTACCGCTATCATCCGGGAAAATATTTAGTGGCGTGGCATCCGAAATCATCTACTAAAAATGAACGTACGACGGTGGTGGTGAATACCAACGGGACTAAAATTTTATTTCGCCAGATTGCCGGATTTTTGGCGCGGCGCATTGTGTGCTACGCGGCCGAAGGCAAGCAGGTGGAACAGGGAATGCAAACAGGTTTTATTAAATTCGGTTCGCGGGTGGACCTCTTTCTTCCGCTCGATGCAGAAATTTGTGTGAAAGAAGGCGATAAGGTAACCGGTTCGCAAACAGCGATAGCACGATTAAAGAATTAACAAGGTATTTTTGAGAAAAGATGAAACGATTGATTTTTATAACAAATGACGACGGTTATCGCGCAAAGGGAATTGCGGAACTAACGGAAGTAATGCGCCACTATGGCGACGTGGTGGTCGTGGCTCCTGCCGATATGCGTTCCGGCATGTCGAGTGCGTTGACCGTGGCCGCTCCCGTACGAATGCATAAAATAAATGAAGAAGAAGGTATTGTTCGTTATGCGTGTAGCGGAACGCCGGTAGATTGCGTGAAATTGGCCATGAGTCATTTGTTTGTTGACCGTAAGCCGGATTTATTAGTATCGGGAATTAACCACGGCTCCAACGCGGCTATTTCGGTAATTTATTCCGGAACGCTCGGAGCTGCTGCCGAAGGCACGCTTTATGGTATTCCCTCTATTGGTTTTTCGTTGACCGACCATGCTGCCGATGCTGATTTTTCCGTGGCGGACCCTTACATTCGACGGATTGTGGAGCAGTATTTCCAACATCCTTTCAGCAAAGATGTTTTTCTCAACGTAAATATTCCGAATATTCCGAAAGAAGAAATTAAAGGCATCCGTTTGTGCCGCCAAACAAAAGGGGCGTGGGTAGAGGAATTCGAAAAACGCATCGACCCGCATGGATTTGATTATTACTGGATGACCGGGCGTTTTGAAAATTTTGAGAAAGACGCTATCGATACCGACGAAACCGCATTGCGCGAGGGTTACATAGCCATCGTCCCGCACCATGTGGACATGACGGACTATGAAGAATTGAAACGTTTGAAAGAAGAGTGGACGTTTTAAGTCTGTCAAATAATTGTAGCGTTTACGTCAAAAACATACTCTCCGGATTATTCATACTCTCTTACTCCATTCTTGCCATGGGTGCAACATCCAATTTACTCTGGAATCCTGCTATATAGCGGTAATAGCCGGTAATGGCAATCATAGCGGCATTGTCGGTGGTGAAGCGGAATTCGGGAATATAGGTTTTCCAACCGCGGGCAACGCCTTCTTCGGCAATGCGTGTGCGCAGGCCCGAGTTGGCCGAAACGCCTCCGGCAATCGCAATTTCTTTGACGCCGGTTTGCTTCGCGGCTTTAATCAAATTATTCAGTAAAATGTCAATAATCGTGCGTTGCAGCGAGGCGCACAAGTCGGCTTTGTTTTCTTCTACGAATGCCGGATTCTCCGCTAAGCGGTCGCGCAGGAAATAAAGAAACGATGTTTTCAATCCGCTGAAACTGTAGTTCAATCCGCCGGCCTGCGGTTTGGCAAAGCGGAATGCATCGGGATTTCCTTCCTTCGCCAACTTATCAATGACAGGGCCGCCGGGGTAGGGAAGGTTCATTACTTTGGCACACTTGTCAAATGCCTCGCCGGCTGCATCGTCAATCGTTTCGCCGAGAATCTCGTATTCCAAATAATTTTTCACCAGTACTATTTGCGTATGCCCGCCCGACACCAACAAGCATAGAAACGGAAACGCAGGGTGGGGGCGTTGTGTATTCGGCTCATCAATAAAATGTGATAAGATATGACCCTGCAAATGATTTACCTCTACCAGTTCTGCGCCTGTTGCCAATGCTAATCCTTTGGCAAAAGAGGTGCCTACCAATAAAGAACCCAGCAATCCCGGGCCGCGAGTAAAAGCAATTAAATCGATATCGGCGGGGCTGAGATTAGCTTTATTTAACGCTTCATGAATCACCGGAATAATGTTTTGCTGATGCGCGCGCGAAGCCAGTTCCGGAATTACGCCGCCGTATTTCCGGTGTACATCCTGATTGGCTAAGACATTCGACAACAGTGTTGTATTCTGCAATACCGCCGCCGAAGTATCGTCGCAGGACGATTCGATGCCGAGTATAGTGAGTGTTTTCATCCTTCAAAAATCTAACAAAAGTATCTAAAAATTTCGTAACTTTGTCAAAATTGTAATACATAAAGATAGATGAAAAGAATTATTAACTCACCTAAAGCCCCCAAAGCAGTGGGGCCATACAGCCAGGCTGTAGAAACAAACGGAACATTATATATTTCAGGCCAACTTCCGTTGGATGTAGTTACCGGAAAATTTGTGGAAGGCGGCGTACGCGAGCAAGCGGAACAATGCTTGAAAAATATCGGATTTATTTTAAGCGAAGCCGGTTACAGTGTTGCTGATGTGGTGAAATCGACCGTACTGCTGGCCGATATGAACGATTTTGCCGCGGTGAACGAAGTGTATGGCGAGTTCTACAAAGAACCCTACCCGGCGCGTGTGGCCTATCAGGTAGGCAAGTTACCTTTTGGCGCATTGGTGGAAATAGAAACCATTGCCGTAAAGTAATTTCTTAAATCTTTTTTTCGGTGGCGAAACTGCGTGCGAAAGATTCCATTGCGCACTATGAGCGTATTTTGGGCGATTTGAAACGGAAAATCTATAAGCCCTTTTACCTGCTCATGGGCGAGGAGCCTTATTATATCGACCTTTTAAGCGATTATGTTGCGCAAAACGTGCTCACCGAAACGGAACGAAGTTTTAATCAACTGATTCTTTACGGAAAAGATGTGACCGTGCCGCAAATTATCGACACGGCGCGTCGCTTTCCGATGATGGCCAATCAACAAGTGGTGATTGTGCGCGAAGCGCAAAACCTGCGGAATGTAGAGCAACTCGAAACCTACATCAAAGCGCCGCTGGAAAGCACTATTTTGGTGATTTGCTACAAAGGCAAAACAGTTGATAAACGCAAAGCTTTCTACAAACTGGCCGAAAAGCACGGCGAGGTTTTGGAAACCGTCTTGCTTTATGATAACGAGGTGGCCGCATGGGTAAAGGATTATTTGAAAGAAAAAGGCTGTACCATAGAACCGGCTGCAGGCATGATGCTGGCGGAATATTTGGGCTCCGATTTAAGCAAAATCGCTAACGAACTCGATAAGCTGTTTACCTTGTTGCCGCAAGGAAGTAAACACATTACGGCGGAGCATATCGAAAAAAATATCGGTATCAGCAAGGACTATAATACGTTTGAACTGAACAATGCATTGACTAAAAAAGATGTGTTGAAAGCCAACCGTATTGTGCAGCATTTCAGCAAAAATCCGAGCGAATATCCGATGGTAATGACGATAAGCACCTTGTTCGTGCATTTTGCACGTGTTGCCAAATATCATTTTCTGAGAGATAAACACCGCGGACAGGTTCCGCAAGGCGAAGCGGCATCGGAGTTGGGCGTTAATCCTTTTTTTGTAAAGGATTATGAAGAAGCGGCAAGGGTTTACCCGCGGGCAAAAACGCTGGAAATTATTTCGCTGTTGCGCGAATACGATATGCGCAGCAAGGGTTGGAATACCGGTTTTGCCGACCACGGAGAACTGTTGCGCGAGTTGGTTTTTAAGATTATGCATTAGTCCGCAGGTTACGCAAATTCACGCTTTAAACTGAATTGTCATTCTGAGCGAAGCGAAGAATGACAAAAGCAATTCATCACTCATAATTCATCGTTCTAAAACATGACTTTAATCATTATCATCGCTACAGCCGTTATTTCCATCTGGTGTTTTAGTAACCGGAGGATGTTCGAAACGCTATTACTTTCGCCCTACCGTATGATATACCAAAAGGAATGGTGGCGCATTATCACGCACGGATTCGTACATGCCGATTATATGCACTTAGCCATAAACATGTTGGTGTTATATTCATTTGCCGTGCCCATGGAACATATTTTCAAGGAAGTAACCACCGTTCCGGTGTTGCATTTCCTGAATTTATATTTCGGCGGAATGATTGTGGCGAGCATTCCGTCTATCATCAAACATAAAAAAAATATTGAGTACCGTTCGGTAGGCGCCTCGGGTGCAGTAGCTGCCGTGCTTTTTGCCTTTGTATTTTTCCAACCATGGAGCAAACTACTCATCATGGGAATCATACCGATGCCGGGCATTCTGTTTGCACCGCTCTATTTGCTTTATTCCATGTACATGGGAAAACGCGGTAGCGACAACATTAACCACGATGCGCATTTCTATGGCGCTGCTTTCGGTTTTATTTATCCGATATTGATAAATCCGTCGTGGTTGCAGGCGTTTATACAACAGGTGATGCATCCGTAAGCTACTTAGTTAAACAATGGGTTGGCCGGTGTGTGTAGCCAAGCCCGGTAAGCCGGGCCTAATGATTTTACAACGTCCGTCCATAATTCCTTGTTGGGTACAAAGAGTTGTTCCGGCGGAAAATCGGCAATGGCCCACGAATGAAT
>JAVBOD010000053.1:0-22957 GCA_031551045.1 Bacteroidales bacterium | reverse complement strand
GCGCTTACCATGTTGCTAAACGCTGAAATTGCCGCACGAGGCGTATTGCCGTTCTGTCAGGATACCGGCACGGCCACGATTATCGGCAAAAAAGGACAGCACGTATGGACGGGCGACAACGACGAAGAAGCGCTTTCGTTGGGCGTTTACAAGGCCTACACCGAAGAGAATTTACGCTATTCGCAAACCATTCCGCTCGACATGTACACCGAAAAAAATTCGGGAACAAATTTGCCTGCACAAATCGATTTATATGCCACCGGCGGAAACGAATATAAATTCTTATTTGTAGCCAAAGGCGGCGGATGTGCCAATAAAAGCTATTTGTATCAAGAAACAAAAGCGCTGTTAAATCCCGAAAGCCTGCTGAAATTTTTGGTAGAAAAAATGCACTCATTGGGAACGGCTGCCTGTCCGCCCTACCACATTGCGTTTGTGATTGGCGGCACGTCTGCCGAAGCGTGTTTGAAAACCGTAAAATTAGCGACAACAAAATATTTAGACGATTTGCCGACCGAAGGAAACGAAGGAGGACAAGCATTCCGCGATTTGAAATTAGAAAGACAATTATTGAAAGCGGCGCAAAATATCGGTATCGGCGCCCAATTCGGCGGGAAATATTATGCCCACGACATCCGTGTCATCCGTTTGCCGCGCCATGGCGCCTCGTGTCCGGTGGGCATGGGCGTTTCGTGCAGCGCCGACCGCAATGTGAAAGCAAAAATCAACAAAGAGGGTATTTGGATTGAGAAATTAGACGCCAATCCCGGCCGCCTGATTCCCTCCAACTATCGTAATGCCGGGGGACACAGCCACGGTGTGCGGATTGATTTGAACCGCCCGATGAAAGAAATTTTAGCGGAATTATCAAAACATCCGGTTTCCACTTTCTTATTATTGAACGGCACTATCATTGTGGGGCGCGACATTGCGCACGCCAAACTGAAAGAGCGCATCGATCGCGGCGAAGGATTACCTCAGTATATGAAAGATCATCCGGTATATTACGCCGGCCCGGCCAAAACGCCGAAAGGATTGCCCAGCGGTTCCTTCGGCCCCACCACCGCCGGCCGTATGGACAGCTACGTGGATTTATTTCAAAGCCACGGCGGCAGCATGATTATGATTGCCAAGGGAAACCGTAGCCAGCAAGTGACGGATGCTTGCCAAAAATACGGCGGCTTCTATCTCGGCAGCATCGGAGGCCCGGCTGCTATTCTGGCACAGGAAAACATCAAAAAAGTGGAACTGCTCGAATATCCGGAATTAGGCATGGAAGCCATTTGGAAGATAGAAGTAGTCGATTTTCCCGCTTTCATTTTAGTAGATGACAAAGGCAATGATTTTTTCAAGAAGATTAAGCCGAAGTGTTGTATCGGAGAGGAAGAGTAACCTTTATGAATTTAGATAGTAAATAACGGATATAGGATACTTGTAAGTGGACTTGTCATTCTGAGCGAGGCGAAGAATTTGTGCTTACGTAAGAACATTTTTAGATTCTTCGCTTCGCTCAGAATGACAAAATACAGAAATTTGAAACCCTAACTGTGTTATTATGAAAAGATTGTTTTTAATAGCGGCGTTGTTCGCCGCAGCCTGCAACAACACCTCCATACAACAAACAGATATGAAACAAGAAACATGGCAAGAAAAATTTACCGCGACCTTGCCGTTATTAGGGCACCGCAACTGGATTCTCATTGTTGACAAAGCATTTCCGTTGCAAACCGCCCCGGGCGTGGAAGTGATTTATACCGGCGAAAAGCTGTTGCCGGTGGCCGCTTTTGTAATCGATGCCGTAAACAAGTCCAACCATGTGAAAGGAATTTACTACGTGGACAAAGAATTGGAATACATGACCGACGATTTGTCGCAAGGTGTTTCGGAGTACAAAAAAGAACTGTATGCGCTGACAAGCCAAGCCGCTCCGATTATGCACGAAGAAGTATTTAAAATGATTGAAGAGGCTTCCGTGTTATTTAAAATAATCGTTTTGAAAACCGACGAAGTGATTCCGTACAGTTCGGTGTTTATCAATTTAGATTGCGGTTATTGGACCGGCGAAAAAGAACAAACGTTGAGAGAAAAGATGAAATAACAAAACCCCTATTGTCATTCTGAACGAAGTGAAGAATCTGAAATTAAAAACAGATTGCTTCGTCGCTTCGCTTCCCTCGCAACGACGTGAGATTCTTCGCTTCGCTCAGAATGACAAACACAAAGCATCACCTGAGATGAAATCGCAAAAAGCCGCTTATATCTATGCCTTAGCAGCAGTGTTGTGCTGGTCGACCATCGGCACGGCGTTTAAATGGACATTGCGTTATACCGATTCATTCCAATTGGTTTTTTATTCCGTGCTTACCGCGCTGTTGTTTACTTTCATAGTGTTGTGTATTACCGGGAAAGTAAAAGAAACAGTTACCATTACGCGTAAACAATGGGCTTATTCGGCGCTTACCGGATTGGTAAATCCGTTTGTATATTACATCGGTTTGATAAAAGGCTATGATTTGTTACCCGCGCAAGAAGCCGGTACGTTGAATTATTTCTGGCCGGTAGTATTGCTTTTTCTTTCGGCCATTGTGTTAAAACAAAAAATAAGTTGGCTGAGTATAGTGGCCTCGCTTATCAGCTTTTTCGGCTTGGTAGTGATTGTCACGCAAGGGCGGCTTGCTTCGTTGCATTTTAGTAATCCGTTAGGCGTAGGATTAATCATGTTCAGCACGTTTCTATTTGCCACTTACTGGATTCTGAACATGCGCGACCAACGTGATGTGGTAAGTAAAGTTTTTCTGAATTTTTTATTTGCATTCGTTTATATTTTCATTGTACAAGCATTCCGCGGAGAGCTACAACTCCCTCCTACCAATGGTTTACTGGGGAGTATTTACGTTGGAATTTTCGAAATGGGACTCACGTTTGTGTTGTGGTTAAAAGCGCTGGAGAAAAGTGAAAACACCGGACGCGTGAGCAATCTAGTATTTCTATCGCCTTTCATTTCGTTATTTTTCATTGGGCTTTTTCTGGGAGAGCCAATAAAGTTGGCAACCATCATCGGGTTGGCGCTGATTGTAGCCGGCATTTTATTGTCGCAAGTGCGTTTGCCCAAAAGAAATAATCATTAAACGCTTTCCCGTTTTTTCAATTCATCCCTCAAGCGCGAAGCCGTTTCGTAATCTTCGGCAGCTACCGCTTCATCGAGCAGGTCGTGTAATTCTTCGGTGGATAGTTGCGCCGGCTGTTTGAACGCCGTATTGGCCGAAGCTACGTCGTCTAAGGTCATGCCCGCCTCGGCCATCACTTCTTCCGTAGTGAAAATAGGGCACTGGAAACGCAAGGCCAACGCCACCGCATCCGAAGCGCGGGCATCGAGCAGCACTTGTTTTTCGTTATTCAAACACAGCAACTCTGCTTGAAAAAGATTATCTTTATGTAAACAAATATTCACTTCTATCAACTCGATACCGAAAGCCGTGGCCATGTGCCTCATCAAATCGTGCGTGAGCGGGCGCGGCATGCGGACGTGCTCTATCTGCATGTAGATAGCCTGCGCCTCGTTGGCGCCAATCACCACCGGCAGGTAACGCGAGCCGCTTTCCTCGGCCAACACTAACACATACACTTGCTGCGACTTAGGCCCATCATACGAAACCCCTCGTACGTTCAGTTTAATTCTGCTCATAGTTTCTTTCTCTATCTACAAATATACGCAATTTTATCGAGAACAGGATATTTATTCTCGTTAACGTTTTTATTCGATAACTCTTATGTAAAAGGGTGCAAATCCTTTTGCGCAGTTGCCCTGCTTTTTGTACATTTGTCGCTTAACTTACAGTGCAATTTATGAATAAAAAATTATATTTACTGGATGGTCACGCTTTGATATATCGCGCCTATTACGCCTTTATGCGCCGCCCGATTACCAATTCCAAAGGCGTAGATACATCGGCCATTTACGGCTTTACCAAAACATTATTGGAAGTTATCCGTAAGGAAAATCCTACGCATATTGCCGTAGCTTTCGACCCCGGTGGGAAAACATTCCGCCACCAGATGTATGCCGACTACAAAGCGCACCGGCCCGCAGCTCCCGAAGTTATTAAACAATCGTGCCCGGTGATTATAGACATTGTGAAAGCGATGAATATTCCCGTACTCATCATGCCGAATTACGAAGCGGATGATGTGATTGGCACCGTTGCCAAACGCGCGGAAAAGGAAGGGTTCGACGTGTATATGATAACGCCCGACAAAGATTATGGACAATTAGTTTCGCCGCATATTTTCATCTGCAAACCGCAACGCGCCGGCGACGGAATGGAAGTTTTAGGAGAAAAAGAAATTTGCGAAAAATATACTATCGCGCGGCCGGAGCAAGTAATTGATATCCTCACGGTGATGGGCGATGCGTCGGACAATGTGCCGGGCGTGGACGGCGTGGGCGAAGTGCGTGCCAAAAAATTAATCAAGGAATTCGGCAGCGTTGAAAATATTTATGAACACTTAGAAAAATTGCCGGAGAAGCAACGCCTTGCTTTTGAAGCCGCCCGCGAACAATTGCCGCTTTCCAAGAAATTAGTAACCATCGACCTCGACGTTCCGGTGCCATGGGACGAAGAAAGTTTGGTATTGGAAAAACCCAATACGGATGCCCTCAAGAAGCTATTCCTCGAATATGAATTTGCGTCGTTGATGCCGTACATCAATTTGCACGCCGTGAAACCGGCCAAAGAAGCTCCGGCAGAAAAACCGGCGCCAAAAGCGCAATTGAGTTTATTCGATCAACCGGAAACCGCCGTTGTTACAGTAAACGAGAGCAATTACCAAACAATCCGCGAAGTGGAACACCGGTATCAATTGGTGCAAACAGCCGAGCAATTAAACGAGCTACTGCAAGCCTTGCAACAAAGTTCCGAATTTTGTTTCGATACGGAAACCACGGGAGTGGAGCCGATGCGCAGCGAGCTGGTAGGTATGTCGTTTGCCGTGAAGCCGCACGAAGCGTGGTACGTTCCCATTCCCAAGGAGAGGGCCGAAGCCGGACAATTGCTCGAAAAATTCAAATCATTATTTATTGATGAAAAACGGGCGAAGATAGGCCAAAACATCAAGTACGACATCCTCATGTTAAAGCAATACGGCGTAGAAGTACACGGGTTTCTGTACGACACGATGCTGATGCATTACCTGCTGGAACCCGAAGGGCGGCACAACATGTCGGTATTGAGCAAAACATATCTGGATTATGCTCCCGTGGAAATTGAAGAACTCATCGGGAAAAAAGGCGCCAAGCAAGGCTCTATGAGTACTGTGCCGCCGGAACAAATTGCCGAATATGCGGCGGAAGATGCCGATGTAACCTTACAATTGAAAGAAATTTTAGAAAAAGAATTACACCAAAATAATTTATTTGAACTTTACAAAACCATTGAAGCGCCGTTAGTTTCCGTATTAGCTGCGATGGAATACGAAGGCGTGGCCATCGACGTAAAAAGTTTGAACGAATACGGAAAAACGTTGCAACAGGAATTACTGAAATTGGACGAAGAAATCAAAGCAATGGCGGGCGAACCGACGCTGAATATATCGTCGCCGAAACAGTTGGGTGTCATACTATTTGAAAAATTAGGATTGGCCGAGAAAGCAAAATTGACCAAGACCAAACAATATTCCACCGATGAAGAAACGCTGCAATCGTTGGCAGATGCACATCCTATCATCCCTAAAATATTAGAATTCCGTTCGCTCCGCAAATTATTATCGTCGTATATCGAAGCGTTGCCCGAATTGGTAAATCCCCGCACAGGGCGTATTCACACGACTTTCAACCAATTTGTAACTGCCACGGGACGCTTGAGCTCCAACAATCCGAACTTGCAAAACATTCCGATTCGCGATGAAAAAGGGCGCGAAATCCGCAAAGCATTTGTTCCGCGAAACGATGATTATGTGTTGCTTTCGGCCGACTATTCGCAAATTGAGTTGCGGCTGATGGCCGAGATGAGCGGCGACCGCAATATGATTGACGCCTTTTGCAGCGGCGCCGATATCCACACCGCCACGGCCGCTAAAATTTTTCATGTGACGCCCGAAGCAGTCACCAAAGAACAACGCAGCCGCGCCAAAACCGCCAACTTCGGCATTATTTACGGCATCTCTACATTCGGTCTGGCACAACGCCTGCAAATCCCCCGCGCCGAAGCAAAAGAATTAATAGAGGGCTATTTCCGCACCTATCCCGATGTAAAAAAGTATATGGAAACGGCCGTAGAACAAGCGCATGAGAAAGGTTATGTGACAACGCTGTTCGGGCGTGTCCGCCATCTGCGCGACATCAATTCACGGAATATCAACCTGCGTAATTTTGCGGAGCGCAATGCGGTCAATGCGCCGATTCAAGGCTCTGCCGCCGATATTATCAAATTAGCGATGATACGTATTCAAGAAAAAATCAGGTCGGAAAAATTACAATCGCGCATGTTGCTGCAAGTACACGACGAGTTGGTTTTTGATATCTATAAGCCGGAATTGGAACACATGAAAAAAATCGTCAAAGATGCTATGGAGCACGTTAGGAAACAAGAAGTTCCGTTAATAATAGAAACGGGCATCGGAAAAAATTGGCTGGAAGCTCATTAATTTATATCTTTGTTACTAATTTCTATTAAATCTATGATTGTTTCAACATCCACTATCAGTACATTATTAATCCAGCTTTTCCGTATTCATAACAGGATTTCGCTACCCGGTTTAGGCGCTTTTGTGGCAGAATACCAACCGGCCACCTTTTCGAACGATGGAACGCACATGACTCCTCCTTCGAAAAAGATAGTTTTCCGCACTAATGAAGTTTGGAACGATGGTTATTTGGAGGAAGCCTTAGCTACCAAAGAGAATACCACCAAGGAAGAAGCAAAGAAAGAACTAAGCAACTACGTCCGGCAACTTATAAGCGAGTTGAACAATGGAGAAAAAGTCATATTTAACGATTTTGGCACATTGTATAAGAAATTAGAAAGTAGTTACTATTTCGAATTGGCACAAGGTGTAAATCTATTACCGGAATCATTCGGATTACAAGAATTGGATGTAAAACCGGTGTCAACCGTCATTCCCCCGTTAACGCCTATCACTCCTTTAACCTCTGCTGCCGGAGTTGCCCCGGCCATTACACCGCTTAGCGCAGAACCTATATCATCCGGTTATACTTCCCCTAAATCCAGCTATATGGCCTCCTCCACTCCGTCAACATCGACCTACGGAAACCCGAAGAAAACAATAGCTCCCCCGCCGGCGTCAAAAGGAAATCGCGGCATTGGCTGGTGGATTTTAGTCATCATTGTTGTTCTTTTAGTAGCTGCTGCTTTTGTATTCAAAAAACAGTTCGGTGAATTATACGATAAATGGTACTATACTCCGACAGAACAAGAGCTATTGAAAAGATACAACAGCGGAGAAAGAGGATAATATTTTTTAAAAAAATTTCAATTATAAAGCGGCTGCTAAAAATTTAGCAGCCGCTTTTTCAATGGCCAAATAACATATAAATATTACCCCAAAAACATTTTTACCTTACATTAACCAATGAAAATTTATTTTATTAGCGCGGTTTCATATCCTCTTTTAATTCTTTAGACACTTTCACCATAGCATCTGTAAACCCTTTCATCATATTGATGGCAGGCATACTGCCTTCAGGAAGTTCCGGCTTCTTTTCCTCCACCGGCGCGGCCACTCTATCGTCCAACCATTTTGCAGCAATCAGGCGAAATTCTTTAGCGCTGCATTTTTGATTGACACGAAGTGCGTAATTATATAACATCATATCGCTCACCGAAGCGGCATCTTTCTTTAGTTCTTTTGAAATGAGAGACGTGTAGTCTTTCCAATTGGCATTCGCTTCGGCAATATTCAGTTTACCGAAAAACGCTATTTGCTCCCAACCGGCCACTTTTTCTTTCTTCATGCGTTTAATGTAGGCATCCAAGCCTTTCTCATCCGTTGTTACGGCATTGCCGTTTCTTTTTACAAAAGCGGCTATTCCGCCCTGCCATACGTTGTGGAGTTTTTGATCGACTTTCTTTTCGCCGATAGTTTGGCGGAATTTTTCTTTGTTTGCATATACATAAGTGAATAAATCCGAATCGACATCCGTAATGTATTTTTCAAACAGCGTCCAATATTCCGGCTCCAATAGTTTTGATTTATCGACCGTGTGAAGATAAGCGCCCACCACTTTTTCCGCTTGATCTTGCTCCCCGGCCATTCCAAGTACATCGATATATTCTTTCACGAAGGCAGGAGAAGTGTTTCCCTTTTCATAGGTTGCTGTCATCGCAGACAAACTTTTCCCTTCCGTGATACGGTTAGCTTGCGCCAACAATTCCTCCGTTTTCATGCTGCCAAGCACACGGTGAATCACATTTCCATCGCCATCAATAAACAAAAGCGTTGGGTAAGCTTTAATATTATATTTGTTTTTCAACGTGACTCCCTCACCTTTTTCCATGTCAATCTTGGCATTCACAAACGTTTCGTTGAAATATTCGCCGACTTTCGGGTCTTTAAAGGTCGTGGCGGCCATTATTTTGCAAGGCCCACACCATGATGCGTAGCAATCGAGGAAAACCAATTTATTTTCTTTTTTCGCCTTGTCTAATGTTTCGGACCATGTGCCTGCGAAAAATTCTATCCCGTTGAATTTCTTCAATGCTGTTTTTCCTTCGGCAATAAAAGGCTCTGCTTCTTGATAGCCATTGGCTGTGTACACCAACTCTCCGTTAGCATTAATAAATAAGAAGGTAGGAAATGCTTTTACATTGTACTTGGTAGCCAAGTCGGGACGGCCTTTGCCGAATTCTATTTTTAAAGGAATAAAATTCTCATTATAAAAATCAGCCACTCTGTCGAGTGAAAACACGTGTAAATCCATTAATTTACAAGGACGGCACCAATCGGTATAGGCATCAATAAAAATCAGCTTATTCTCTTTCTTGGCCAGTTCCAATGCGTTTTCGAAACTCATATCTTTAAAGGCGATTTTGCGCGAGTTCAATTTCTTTTCTTTGGCTTCGGCCAACGATTTATCGGCCAACGAACGCAACAGCGCTTTATCTTTTTGCAGACTGTGCCAATTAGAATATTCCAACTGCACGCCCTGGTCTGTATAAAAAGCTACGCAAGGATACATCAAACTGTAGAGAAACGGGCCGAAGTAAGTGTTCTCGGGCTTCGACATATCCACTCCCAACAGGATAAAATTCTTCTCCATAAATGCAGCCAGCTCTTTGTCGGCAAATACTTCCGCCGCTTTCTTTTTTGATTCCGCCGCAAATTTTTCCGGTTGCGAACGATACACATCTACAAAAATAGCTTTACCCTCCTTTTGCGCTTTTTTTTGCGCTTCGTCAAAAGTGATGTCTAAGAATTTAACTTGCGCAGACAACACTGCCGGCAAGAGAAACAAGATCAAAAAGATTTTTTTCATAATAAACTTTTCTAACTATTCGATTATTTTATTTAAGTAATTTGTCTAACGCTTTATCTATTTCTTCGCCATGCAGTTGTTTGGCTACAATATTCCCGTTCTTGTCCAATAAAATAATGTAGGGAATACCGCTAAACTGATAGTCTTTCATAGTTTGTTTGCCGGCCTCCGGAGCATGCACTTGTGGCCACGGCATTTTTTCTTCGTCCATCGCTTTTCTCCATGCTTTCTCGTCTTTATCGATAGAGACACTTAGGATTTCCACTCCTTTGCTTTTATATTTTTCATACACTTCTTTCAGGTGCGGCATGGCTTTACGACAAGGGCCGCACCACGACGCCCAGAAATCTACCAGCAAATATTTACCTTTGAAATCTTGCGGGCCCAATTTTTTTCCATCCGGTGTGGAATAGGTAAACATAGGCGCCTGTTTTCCTTCGGCCAAACGTTCTTTTTGCGCTTTGGCTTCCGCGGTATTTTTTTTGTAGGCTAAAAGCGGAGCATAATTCGGATTCTTCTTTTCAAGAGTCGCCAATGTTTGCGCCACTAATCCGGCGTCTTGCTCCGAGCGCAGCATAGGCAATACCGCCAAAATACTGTTTTGCTCACTGTAGTATCGCACGATATAACGTACACGCTCCATCATATCATCATTGAGCTGCCCGTATAGCCCGCCGCCGTAGTCTTTCCATGCCTGACAATCGGATTTAGAGGCCGCATATATTTCTTTGCCGATAGCAATCATTTGTTGATAATTGCGGTAGCTCGTGTAATTAAAAAGATTAAGCACCTCGTTTTTCGGGCCGCCATATATATGTACGTAAGGAGGGTTTTTAATTTTCACCCGCGCCGTATCATAACCCCGGAAGTTAATTTCAAGATTTTCATCTTCGGCCCAAAAATTAACGGATTGCCATTTTTGGCAGTCAAGTGTATATTCTCCCGGTTTTTCTACTTTCATTTTATAATCATACGTCCCGTCGGTAGCAAGCGTAAATGAATCGACTACTACTTTATCAAAACCGTCACGTTGGTAGATTTCCATTTTGAACTGGTTAAAAGGAAACTGAACCTTTCCTTTGATGGTAATTGTTTTTCCCTCCTGAGCCAACAAAAAAGGAGCAACAGTCAGGCACAACAATGTTGTTAAAAGAGCTTTTTTCATGTGTAATTTCATTTATTGATATGTAATTTTTTTAATGAATATCCGTAAAGCTTATGCTACCAGCGTAAATCCCTACGGGATAGCAGGTGTGATTGCGGATAATCAATATTGTTTATTTTTATTATTTTCAGTTCTACATTCTTCTTTAGTAAAGCTGACGGCAATATTTCTTTTCATATTTTACTATTTGTTTTATTGCCGTAAGCTTTAAGTCCTCCATTAAAAAACGACTACCGGTATCCTGTGTTTTGTTGAATTTTCCCATATGATATCCGTACATCATAATCCGGTATGGGAAGAATTTTCTTATTGGTAGGAATCGTAGCATCCCTCAGCGGACGGTTCGTCCTAATCAAATCGAAACGTGTGTGGCCTTCGTAGGCCAGCTCTTTCATGCGTTCCAATAAAATACGGTCGATAAGCGCTTGCGCATCGGCAAAATCGGCCGCCGTGTAATCTGTTGGCTTTGTCACGTAGTTACGCTTATTAATATCGTTCAGGTATTTGATTGATTCTGCATTCACGCCGTTTAATCGCGCTAATGCTTCCGCTTTCGTCAGCATGATTTCCGACAAACGCAGATATATCACATTATTGTACCCGTTGCCGTTATTAAATTTAAACGATGTTTTATCGCTTGGGTACGGGTTATCGCTTCCTTGCCAAATGAGTCCGGAACCGACTGTTGCATCGATATATCCCCGTTTATCCCCTGCCGGGTATTGGTTTATAAAATCACTGTCAATATAAAAATTACCTTTACTAAAATAACTACTGCCTACCCCATTGGCATACTTCGATGCACTGGTATAACAGGGAGCCAGGAAAATCACTTCCGCACTATAAGTGCCCAGATTTGTTTCAGTACCTGTAACGTTCAACGGGAACATGGTTCCTGTCATCTGTGTATTAGATGTAGAGAAGGTATAACCTAATGCCGACGCATTCACCAGCACAGAATCGGCAAAATCAGCCGCCGATTTGATATCCGTAAGATTATTGCCAAACGTACCCTTGTATAAATATATTCTCGACAATAGAGCATAGGCTGCTGTTTTGGAAGCCCTTATCCGTTCATTAATGGTATTCGTATTCGTATTTTTATTCGGCAAGTAAGGCAAGGCTTCCTGCAAATCTTTTATAATCTGAGTATATGATTCACCCACCGTGGAACGGCTTGCGACATCGTCGGGATTATAACCGTCGTAGGGCGTTAAGCGGATAATGACGCCTAAACCGTTCATATCACCCGCTAAAGCGCCATCGCCATAGGCTTGAAGTAATAGGAAATGCTCGTAAGCTCTCAAAAATTTTCCTTCGGCTATATGCTGAGCCATGGTCGCCGCATCGTAATCGCCATATTTATTTACATTGGTAATAATATTATTGGCATAGTCGATGGCATTATAAGCCATTTTCCATATTTCCAAAATATAGCCATTATGGTCGGCAGAAGTATAGTTGGAGGTTTCCATGTTTATCCAATCGGAATTGTTTCTTATTTTCAGTGTGGGAGTTCCCATTTCTGCAAACATCATCATATAACCGATATTGGTATAATTATTTTGGTCGGTGGGCGCTCCCGAATAGCAGGCGTTTAATCTTGTGTATGCTCCCAACAGCGCCGCTTCCGCGGTTTTTTCATCCTTGTAAGTAATTTCATCCACCATAGTGTTTTCAGGGGCGAAATCCAAGTTGCAAGACGAAATCATCATCGCACCGGATATGATTATGAATGATTTTATTATTCGTTTCATTGTTTCTCTTTTTTAAGTTTAGAATCCTAATCTTATACCAAATTGATAGCTTCTCGTTTGAGGCATCGTCAGGTTATCGTATCCCGCGGCGGTAGCCGATGATCCGAAAGCGCTCACCTCCGGATCGAGTCCGGAATATTTGGTCAAGGTAAATAAATTCGTAGCTATCGCAAATATTCTTACTTGATGCAGTATTTTTGTTTTTTCCAATACAGAAGCCGGAATAGAATAAGCCAGTTCTATATTTTTCAATCGGATGAAGGAATTATCTTCCAAAAAGCGGGTAATAGTACTGGACGCCGTATAATCATAATTTCCCGCAATAGAAGCATTATGCAATTTCGGCACGCCGGTGTTTTGTCCGTATATCTGCCAGAATTTCAAAATATCCACATCTAAGTTATTGGCATCTTTCGTGGAATAAGTCAGCAATTGAGCCTTGGTATTATTAATCATTTTACCGCCGGACGAGAAGGTAAACAAGAAACTTAATTCAAATCCTTTATACATAAAAGCGTTGCTCAATCCCCCGTAAAAATCCGGAGTAGCAGTGCCTTTTATAAACTTATTATCATTTGAAGTCTTTGTATCAACGGCAGGGGCAACTTGGCTCACCGTTCCGTCTTTGTATAACCACAACGGGTTCCCTGTTTTCGGGTCCACTCCTACCCATTCGTGCAGATAGAACTGAGCGGCAGGATAGCCCACTTCATAGTATTTAAAGGAACGGTTCAACTCGTCCATCTGATTTCCCTCAAAATTCAGTTTTAATATTTTATTGGTATTCCGCGACAAGGTCAACGTAGTCATCCACTGAAAATTTTTAGTTGAAATATTGAAAGAATTCAAGCGTAATTCAATTCCTTGGTTCGACATATCGCCGATATTCTGGTCTTGCTTGGTATAACCCGTGTAAGCTGGCACATCGGACGAAAAAAGCATATCCGTTGTCTTCTTGTAATAATAATCCAAGGTAACATCAATCCTTCTATTGCATAACGAAGCGTCCAAACCAAAATCGTAAGTAACTGTTTTTTCCCAATTCAAATTTTCATTGCCGGGCTCCTTCATTTTCAGGTACGAGCTTCCTCCATAATTGGTTCCGGCGACCAAGGTATAAACCGCTTGTGCGCCATAGTATCCGGAGTTTCCGTCTTTGCTCGACCAACCGATAGAGCCGCGAAGTTTCAGGTCGTCCATCCATTTTATATTATTTTTGATGAAAGCCTCATCACCCAAGCGCCAACCCAACGAGAAAGAAGGGGTTCCCAAATAGCGATGGTCTTTATTAAACCGCGACGAACCATCGATACGATACGTAACACCCGCCATATACTTTCTCCTAAACTGATAGTTGACACGGGCAAAAGCCGAGAATAAGGCCCATTCCTGTTCGCCTCCGGCATAGACACTTTTCGTTTGCGCCGCGCCGACACCCACTAAATAAGGGCTGAAAAAATTGGAACCATAGATAGAATTCGCATAGGTATTAGAATATTCGTAGCTCTGCCCGATAATACCTTGAATGAAGTGCTTACCAAATTCTTTCACTACATTCACAGTATTATTTATGACAAACTTCGTATTCATTCTAACAGACTCTTGTGCTTGATTTTTAGAAACCACTTCCGAGAGCGGAACGTCGGCTTTACGAACAGACGATTTTTCGTTATACATATCTGTTCCTATTTCCGTTTTCAACGTCAGCCAATCCAAAGGTTTCAACTCCACAAAAACATTTCCGGTGAGGCGGCTATCTACGGCTTGTTCTTTGTTCTCGTAAGCAGATGCCACCGGATTATAGGCTTCGGCATATCCGTAAGGGTTCGACCCTTGTCCGTAAAAATATTTCCCCTTCTCATCGTAAACAGGCAAGTTAGGCGCCTTCTTGGCAGCTAACGAATAGATATTGGGAGCCTGTAAAGCATTGTTATAAACTTGCGAAACGGAGATATTAGTTCCGATCACCGTATATTTATTCAGTTTCGAATCGAGATTCACCCGGGCGGAATAACGGTTTAAATCGTTATTGATAATGTAGGACTGGTTATTGCTGAGCGCCGCGCTGATAAAATAGTTGGTCTTCTCGGTCCCGCCGGAAACAGATGCCGAGAAATTATTGCTCACGGCAGTGCGGGTAACGGCGTCTATCCAGTCTGTATTATATTCCGACTTAAAAGGAGTGTAGGGATAATAATACATAGTATAAATCATGTTGTATTGTTCCCCATTCAACAAATTGAGTTTTCCTAAGGGGTTTTCAACCGTAAGCCCATACGTTACATCAATCTTAGTCCGGTCTCTCGTCCCTTTTTTAGTAGTAATCAAAATAACCCCGGCTGATCCTCTGGAACCATAAATAGCCGTAGCAAAAGCATCTTTCAGAATCTCAATCGACTCAATATCGTCCGGATTCAAACTTGTCAACGGATTTTTTTCAAATGAATAGGTTAAACTGGGATTCGAATTAATGGTGCTGGATACATTGGTCCCCTGAAATGAATAAGCAGGAAACGAGCCTCCCGATGTAGAAACAGTACTCTCATCCCGGTTGGTACCATAAATAGGAACACCGTCAATTACATACAGCGGGTTATTGTCGCCCATAATGGAGTTGATGCCGCGAATAGTCAACACGTTGGCGGCACCCAACGCGCCCGAAGAGGTGGACATATAGACCCCTGCCGCTTGGCCGGCCAACAGTTTATCGACCGTCATCGCCGATTTAAAATCGGACGGGCGGATGGTAGAAACCGAGCCTGTAATGTCGCGCCGTTCTTGCTTGGAATATCCCACGGCGACCACTTCTTGCAGCAACATAGCGCTTTCTTCCATCACCACCGTCATAGGAGTAATTCCAGCGACTGTTTTTTCCTGCGTAGCATAGCTCATTAAACTGAATTGCAGCACGGCATTGATAGGGGCGTCAATGGTAAATGCGCCATTAATATCCGTAACGGTACTCCTGTTCGTGCCTTTCAAAAATACCGTGACTCCCGGAATAGGCAACTCGTCCGTATCTTTTACAGTTCCCGTCACCTTCACTCTTTCCTGGGCAAAGGCCGCCATGGTTACCGCCAACAAAAGAAGCGATAATAATATATTATGTTTCATAAATTTGCTTTTTAGTAAATACATACTCTATTTTAATTTCTTTGCCCACACATCATAGCGGAACTCCATCGTCAGCCCCGAGACAACATAATTGCCATTCGATTTGACAAAGCCGCCCAGTATCCAAATGGTATTATCGGTTCCCAAAGAAAGGGATGGATAAAGTCTGGTTTCGTAGGCTACCGGTAATTGATAGGTATCGGACAGCGGATACCAATGAGCCGCATCGTTGGAATAGAAAACTTCCTTCACCCCTACTCGCACATTGTTCACAAAACGCTCACCGCCTATCATATACAACTTGGTGCCGTCCGTAATAACCCGGTGTCCATATATATTAAGCACTGTTGAATCAACCGCTTCCCGAACCCAATTTTTTCCATTATCGGAAGAACTATAGGCATTGGGCAACAAACCAGTAGCTGAAATAAAACTGGCGATACCACCCACAATCCATAATTTATTGTCGAAAGAAAACATCGCATCGTCCGTCCGGTTCGTGGGAGTTATACCTTCCGGTTGAACCGCATTGGGCGTAATAGACGTCCAGGTGGTTCCGTCCCCTGTTTTATAAAGAGTACTTTGATTTACATTTTGCCACATCCCGAAACCGACCGTTTTTCCACGGCGTACCATCAACGTATCATCGTGTACACATATTTCAGGGAATGCCCTTCCCGAAGGATTGCCGACCTGCCCTTGCGTGCAGTCTATCCAGGTTATCCCATCGGCCGAGGACATGATTCGCCAGGCAATGGACATTTCCGGATTAGTTCCATTAATATCTTTACCATACAAGCGGGCTCCTCCAATGGCATATAGCTTATCTTTATATACGATTAACTCGGCGCCATAACCGCCAATCACATTCGGCGTGGTATTTACTTTTGTCCAAAGAGTCCCGTCGGGAGAAGTATAAAGTTCATAGTAGGCCGTTCCGGCGGCGGAAGTTCCTCCGGGGTAATAGGCTCCTAAAATATATAACTTATCCTTGAACCAAACCGCGCTAAATGCATTGAAAGAAGGCAGGCCGGTCATACGCATATCGGTATTAACCTTTGCGCCGGAAGTTTCGCTGTGGTCTGTAGTTTCTATAAAGGCCTTCATTTGATAAGTGCGCTTGGCTCCCTTATAGGTAGTTTCCACGGTTACGGGCTTGGTAAGGTCCACCGCAGTTTCTCCACTCACAATTTTTTTCCCGTTAATCGTCACTTCGGCGCCAATAGTGCTGGTAATCACCAGTTTGATATTACCAATAAGGCTATTGGTAGTACCATAGAGCAAGCTATCTTTATTATTCTCGATAGTTTGCCGAACCTGATCTACGACACAATCAACCACCCTCCCGTCCGGAAGTTGATACCTACATGTCAGAACTCCTACTGCATCCTCATAGGGAATTTCGTTTTTTGTACAGGAGCCGGCCACAAAAAAGATCGCTAAGGACAAGAATAAGCCTCGTAGCGAACCGGTTGAAGTTTTAGGGCTTCTCATAAATAATAGTTTTAAGTATTTAAAGTTTGAAATAGTTAATGGGGATTTATCCCGAAGCCAAAGATCTGTAAAAACAAAAAAAAATCCTCTATTCCGACCTCTTGAAATTATCTACAAACCGGACCATTGAAGACACTTAACATCTACAGATAAATTTATAATTATTTAACAATTAGCTTATTAAATAAATACAATTATCTACATTTACGATATGAGACAGGTGTTTCGTTTAAAAGGAGCGTATTTATACCTATAAAGATTTTAGATACAGGTTCAGGTTTATGTCGTTGCTGATATTCAGGTGTTGCCTCATTCTATACCGGGCCATGTTAACGCTCTTGGGGTCGCATTCCATAAGTATCGCTATTTGTTTGGTAGTCAGGTTGGCTCTTAATAATAACGCGATATTTTTATCGTTTTTTGTCAACTCGGGATGCTTTTCGGATAGGCGGACAATGAATCCTTCATTAATTTTAGCAATTTTTTGTAAGAGTTGTGCAGCTTCTTCATTTCCGGTTTGCAGATTTTTAATATACAAATTCATTTTTTTCAACTCCTGCTGCATCTCCTCTTCCGGCAATTTAGACGTTTTGCTGAGAGTTATTTGTAAATGATTAAGAAGCTCGTTTCTACTGCCGAGGAAAGTAGCTATATTCACCATCTCGCTATTGGCATGTTCTATTTCTTTCTCAGCCATAGCCTGCTTCATTTTATAGACCCGCATTTTACGACGGCTGTTAATATACAGAAGCGCTAATGCCAAAATAAACAGCAGCGCCATAACAACCACGAGATAAGTAGTTAATTGATTAATATCCAGCTCTTTTTTTCGCAATTTCAGTTCGTAATTTTTTTGAGACAGGATTTTATTTTGTATCATCTGCTCAACATCCCCGACATATTGTTTTTCAGCGATTTTCCTCAGGCTTTCCCGCGCTGTAACAAGAGATACGTACGCTTCTTTATATTTTCCCATCGCGGCATATAGCCGGGCGCTAATTTCGTAGTTGTCGTGCAAAGCCGGTTTCAGATTGTACTTTAAAGCAATGTCGCGAGCCATTTTTACATACTTCTCCGCTTCGCTGTATTGCTTCAGCCCTCCGTATTGCTTGGCCAAATTATTGTAATTATCTGCCAAATAATGAGTTCTACCTAATTTTTTATTAATAGCAACGGCCTCTTCTAAATATTTTATCTTTTCGGGAAGAACGCTATCTCCTTTTGCTAAATTATTAAGGCTGATGGCAATACTTTCCTCATCATGCAACGTCCTGCTGATAGATAATGCCCTGTCAAAAAAGGTATCGGCCATTTTTTCAGACCTAAATTTCTGATAGAAAAGGCCTAAGTTATTATAATGAAAAGCGAAAAGCCGTAAATCTCCTAATTTTCTAAACAGTGAATCACAACAATTGAGCGCCGATACGGCTTTTGTATAATTTCCTATCTCTATGTTAATAATGCCATAGTAAGCTTCGGCAATGGCCTCCGACCTTGTATCGCCGTACGGGACATAGTTTTTAGCATCATATATCGCCACCAAAGCCATCGCATAGTTAGCCTCTCCTATATAATCAATCGCCTTTAAAACAGCTTTTTGACATCTTCCGGCACTATCAAGGGGAGCGGTTTCCCGGTTAGCTAATACCGGCTGAATTCTATGAGGCAACACAATTCTGCCAACGGTGTCGGTTCTTACAATATTAATGACATTAATATTTCTGTCTATCACTTTAAAACTCTCGACGGTGCTTACCCGTGAAGTATCGATTTCCGACGCTTGCACAAAAGAAATCGAAAAGCTCAGACAAACAGAGAGCATCCATATCTTATATTTTTCCGAGCCTGCAACTTTCATCACTCGTTAGATAGATAGACTATTAATATCGTTATTTTTCAAACTTCATTTCGTCCAACAAATAACCGGCGCCGGCCACTTTGTCGATAACGAACAAGGCATAGCGAATGTCGAGCGCAATGTTGCGGCAGAAAGCCGGGTCGTACACCACGTCGCTCATGGTGCTTTCCCATGTACGGTCGAAGTTAAGGCCGATTAAACTTCCGTTTGCATTCAGCACCGGGCTTCCGGAATTGCCGCCGGTAGTATGATTCGTAGCGATGAAACATACCGGCACCGTACCGTTCACCGCCCATTTGCCATAATCTTTCGAAGCATACAATTGACGCAATTTTTCAGGAATATCGTAATCGTAAATTTCCGGATTGTCTTTTTCCATAATGCCTTCCAGCGTGGTGTATGGCAAATAGTAAACACCGTCCAGCGGATAATAACCGGCCACTTTTCCATAAGCAAGGCGCAGCGTTGAATTGGCATCGGGATAAAAAATCTTATCTTTCTGCCATTCCATCAATCCTTTCATATAAGTGCGATAGAGCAACTCGATTTGTTCGTTCAACTCATTATACGGTTTATTTATTTTCTCATTATACACTCTCATGAATGCGTTGTATGCCGTAAAAGCAGGATCATTCTGAAGGTCGGCATTGCGTTGCGCGGCTTCTTTTTTCAGCAAATCCAACACACTGTTTTTACTGATAAACAACGAGCGGCTGAAAAGAAAATCCGCTACTTCATCCATGTCGTTATTGAAATAATTCATCTCGCCGCGCAGGCCCTCCGGCCAGAATTTTTCCGGGACATTGACCACAAATTCTTTCATCACCGCCGCAAACACTTTTTTGTCGATAGGCAGATAATAATCTTTGAAAAAAGCGTCGGTGCGTTCGGTCAATTGTGCGACTTTTTCCGTATCGGGCAATGTGCTTGTAGTATCCGTCAATACATTGAATGTCCCCGCAAACTTCAGCATTTCAATCGCCCAAACTGCTTCACTGTAATAATCTCGCGCAAAAGCATAGGGATGTAATTCGGCATAGAATTTTGTAAAGGTCGGCAGCACGTGTGTGTACTGCGGCTTATCGGCCGCCCATTGTGCAAATTGCTTTTCGGCGGCTTGTTTTTTAGCCACGGTTTGCAGGCGAATCACGCCTTTTGTTTCGCCCTGCCATTTTTTCCACGCATTGGCCACACCGGCTTGTTTCGACATGTATTGAATACGCACCTCTTTATCTTGGGCCATTTCTTCATTCATGATATCGATACGCATGGTGCGTAATTTTATTTTATGCGGATTGCCGTATTCCGCCAGATATTTCACGGCATCGGAAACCAAGTATTCATACGTGCGTCCCGGAAAACCATAGATAAATGTAAATTCATTTTCTTTCACCCCTTTCAACGAAATGGTAAATGATTTTTTTGATTGATAGGGCACGTTTTCCGGCGAATAATCGGCCGGCTTGTTATCTTTACCGGCATAAATACGGAACATCGAGAAATCGCCCGTATGGCGCGGCCACGCCCAGTTATCCGTATCGCCGCCGAACTTCCCGATACTGGCCGGCGGCGCGCCTACCAAACGCACATCGGTGAACACTTCATACACAAAAATAAAATATTGATTGCCGTAATACAGGCTTTCCACCGAAGCGCGGTAATGCGTTCCTTCAATTGCTTTCTTTATGATCTCCTTTTTATTCTCATTGATTTGTTTAGTACGTTCTGCTTCCGTCATGTTATCCGTCACCTCTTTCAAGGCTTCCGCCGTGACATCGTCCATCCGCACCAGAAAACTCACGGAAAGCCCTTTGTTCGGCAATTCTTCCGATTTACTTCTCGCCCAAAAACCATCGGTAATATAGTCGTGCTCCACCGAACTGTGCGCTTGTATTTGTCCCAATCCGCAATGATGATTGGTAATCAGCAGCCCTTGTCCGGAAATTAATTCGGCCGTACATCCGCCGCCAAACCGCACAATCGCATCTTTCAAACTGGCTTTATTGATACTGTATATGTCGTCGGCGGTCAACTTCAAGCCTTTAGCCCGCATGTCGGCCAACTTCGTTTGACCGATTAAGGAGGGTAACCACATCCCTTCGTCGGCACGGGAGAAACTTATTAATACAAATAAGGACAACAGTAGCGAGAGAATTTTTTTCATCGTTAATAAATTAGGTGATACTGCAAAGTTATAAAATTTATAGAACCGTACATTGCATATTCCCGCTTTCAGCGATACCGGTTGTATGTACGGGAACAATTTTTCCTATCAGATTTTTATCATAAGGTATTTCTATTTTTACGTAATTTCGTGTATAGCCGAACAATAAATCGTTTTTTCGCGTACTTTCAATTAACGCCTGTTCGTCAATATCCACTTGCTGCTCATAAAATTGCCGGTGCAGTGTTTGGCATAATTCATCCAAGCGTTTAGCCCGCTGCTTTTTTTCCGGCTCCGGAACTTGTGCGGGCAATACCGCTGCCGGCGTATTGGGCCGTTGCGAGTATGGGAAAATATGCAAAAATGCCGGACGCAACGGGGCTAAGAATTGATAGGTATCTTCAAAATCTTCGCTCGTTTCGCCGGGAAAACCGACAATCACATCCAGCCCGATGAAAGCGCGGGGCATTACCGAACGAATGTGTTCCATCCGCTGAGCCAGTAATTCCCGTGTATAGCGGCGACGCATTTGTTGCAATATTTTATTATTACCCGACTGCAAGGGAATATGAAAATGCGGCAGTACTTTTCCGGATGTTGCAATCCAGTCGATCATCTCATCTGTCAACAAATTCGGCTCGATAGAAGAAATACGGTAGCGCTCGATGCCGTCAACTTTCACCAACACTTTCAGCAAATCAAAAAACGATTCTCCGGTTGTTTTGCCAAAATCGCCGATATTGACTCCGGTAAGCACCACTTCTTTAATTTCCTGCGCAGCAATAAGCTCCGCTGTCTTCACAAGTTCATTGACGGCAATATTCCGGCTACGGCCACGCGCTAACGGCACCGTGCAATAGGCGCAATGATAGTCGCAGCCATCCTGTACTTTCAGAAAAGAACGGGTCCGGTCGCCCGATGAAAAAGCCGGGAAAAAGGGGGTGGATATTTTCGCCGATAAATCGAGCGCCGGCTTCGTAAGCAATAATTCTACCGATTGTGTTGCTTCCGCTTTGGAAGTGACTTTAACATTAGGAGCCAAAGACGCTATTTCATCCGGTTTTAGATTCGCATAACAACCGGTAACGATGATTTGCGCTTCCGGATTGTGTTGCGCCAGCTTACGGATTGTGTGGCGGCATTTCTTGTCCGATTCGGCCGTCACCGAACACGTATTCACCACATACACATCGGCCCGGTGTGAAGCGGGAACACGCAGATAACCTTTCTCTGCAAAATTACGCGCTAACGCGGACGTTTCCGCAAAATTCAATTTGCAGCCCAATGTTACAAAAGCGATTGTTTTTTCGATTGACATATCTTACAAAGGTATAAAATTTATGATTTCAATATATCCTGATTTTTCGTTACATTTGTATGTTTAACATAAGTCCGTACAAACCATGAAGTCTGCCGCCCCGCTTTCGCTTTTCGATTTACAAACACAAATACAAGAAACGCTGGAGCGTGCTTTGCCCGAAAACCGTTGGGTAACGGCGGAAATCAACGAATTAAAAATTCATTCTACCGGACATTGTTATTTGGAACTCATCGAAAAAGACGAAGCATCGAACGCCGTGCGGGCCAAAGCATCGGCCACTATCTGGGCCTATTCGTTCCGCATGCTGAAACCGTATTTCGAAACCACAACGGGCACTCCGTTAGCCGCCGGGTTGCGCGTGTTGGTAAAAGCCGGCGTGCAATATCATCCGGTGTACGGTTTGAGCCTTAATATTACGGACATCGACCCGGCTTACACGGTGGGCGAAATTGCCCTGCAACGCCGCAAAACCATTGCGCAATTGCAGGCCGACGGCGTGTTCGACATGAACAAAGAATTGGAGCTTCCGATACTTCCGCAACGCATTGCTGTTATCTCGTCGGAGCAGGCGGCCGGTTACCGCGATTTTATGAA
>JAVBOD010000104.1:0-33740 GCA_031551045.1 Bacteroidales bacterium | reverse complement strand
CAGAGAAGTTAAGCCCAACCGCGCCGATGGTACTGCTATACCAAGTGGGAGAGTAGGTCGCCGCCTTCTTTTGTAACCGCTTCATTCCGATAATTATCAGGATGAAGCGGTTTTTTTTATCCTCCCTTTTCATCATGACCTGCATAAAACAAGAACGGGCATTTGAGAAATGCACTGATTGTAAAACTCTTGTAAACGTTCCGATTTTTAGTTGACAGATTATTGGAAATTATTCATCATTAAATTCGTAATGTGTCATCACGCGAAATCCGAATAATCCTTCCTTGAATGTATAAGTAATATGCGTTTTACCTAACACTTGATCGTAGTTCGTAAAGCTACGAATCTCGGGGTATTGGGAGTAATGATTCCCTTCTAAAACAATACATTTTTCTTGATCGTAAGAATTAGGAATTAGTCCGTCTTGATTCCACAAACGATAGGTTTCCTGTACAGGATGGCTGCTGAAAACGAAGTTTATGCTAAGTAGCAGGCTGATGAATAAAGGGGCGACACAAATACTGTAAAATAATCGTTTCCACAACCCGAATGATGTTGCTTTAAGGAGTATAATAAATCGGGTTAATAGGATGGTGAAGATATAGCTGCATATCAGTAGCCAATGGTTAATCAATGTTCGTCTGCCTATTGTTATTATTATCGAAATATTCAGGATGATTAGGCATATGCCGATAAAATTTTTGCTAAAAAGTAATTTTCGGAACGATGTGATGAGTTCTTTGAAACTTACTTCTTTGAGTATTTCTCGGAAAAATTGATGGCCGGCGCCCCAGAGGAAAGCCATTATCAGGACGGCAACCACAAGACCACTCCAACCTGTGGCAATAATAAATGCGAGTGGAATACCGATTATCAGAACGAGTCCGAAAGCAATATAGAATTGGGTAAAAGCAGTATGAAAAGAATCGAATTTTTTATAATAATCCGAATTGATAAATTCTTCGTATTGCATTTTTGCATATTCGGCAGCGCGGCGCCGCGTTGCCGCTCGTTGTTGTGCTTGCCAATCGTCATATTGATTTTGTGCTGCTTGTGCTCTTTGCCTGGCCCGTTGCGTTGGCGTACTATAAGGTGAAGTTGGAGGCGTATATTGACGGTTACCTGTTTTTAATTTCGATAAAAACTCGTAGGCCTCTGTCAGAAAGATAAATTCATCATGGGCATGAGGCGAAGGATTCCGGTCGGGATGCAGCAACAGCGCCTTCTTACGATAGGCGCGTTTTAGCTCTTCTAAACTCGCCTTTTCCGTAACTCCTAAAATCTGATAATATGCGCTGACGCCGGACATGATGGTTTTAGTTTATTGAATAAGACCTCACAGCGGCGCGAACGTTTCTGTGAGGTCTGTTTGGCAATCGCCGGAATTTTGATACCGGTGCGTTTTATTACTTTTTGTAGAACGGCGTTTTCACCACTTTTGCTTTGAGCAATTTCTCGCGCACGTTGATAAAAATTTCCGTGTCGGCTTTCGCAAATTCCGGTTTCACATACGCCATACCAATGCCTAATTTCAAGGAAGGCGACATGGTTCCCGAGGTTACTTCGCCGATTTCGTTACCCGAAGCGTCGCACACTTTATAGTGTTGGCGTGGAATGCCACGGTCAACCATTTCGAATCCGATCAATTTGCGGGTTACGCCTTCTGTTTTTTGTTTTAACAACAGCGCCTTGTCCATGAAGTCGCCTTTGGCTTCGCTGAATTTGGTAATCCATCCCAAGCCCGCTTCAATAGGAGAGGTGGTGTCGTTAATATCGTTTCCGTACAGGCAGAATCCCATTTCGAGACGCAGCGTGTCGCGGGCGCCCAAGCCGATGGGTTGAATGCCGAACTCGGCGCCGGCTTCGAACACGGCTTTCCAAAGTTTGGCGCCATCTTCGTTGGCTACGTAAATTTCGCACCCGCCCGCTCCGGTGTAGCCGGTAATAGAAAAAATAGCGTTCGGAATGCCCGCAATAGTGAGCTTCTTAAACGTGTAGTATTCCATATCCATGATGTTTTGATCACAGATTTTTTGCATGGCTTTTATAGCTAACGGGCCTTGCACGGCCAATTGGCAAATTTCGTCCGAAGCGTTGTACAACTCTTTGCCCGGCGTAAGGCCGAATTTCGGAGCTATAGCACACATATGCTCCCAGTCTTTTTGCACGTTGGCGGCGTTAATTACCAACAAATAGGTTTCCGCATCGACACAATATACCAGCAGGTCGTCCACAATGCCGCCTTTGCCGTTCGGGAAGCACGAATACTGCACCTTGCCGGGCGTTAATACCGCGGCATCGTTCGACGTTACGTACTGGATAAATTTCAAGGCGTTCGGCCCTTTTACCCATACTTCGCCCATGTGGCTTACATCGAACACGCCAACTTTTTCGCGCACCGTGGCGTGTTCTTCGTTAATTCCTTTGTATTCAACCGGCATGTTGTAGCCGGCAAAAGGCACCATTTTAGCGCCTGAGTCAATGTGAAATTGAGTAAATGCTGTTAATTTCATAATGTAGTTTTATAATAATTATTTATTTGTATGCGTTGCTGAATCGTTTGAGCTCTTCTTTCGTGAAGCCGCTGTTCCGCTTACTGAGCCCTAACGCGCCTCCTACTTTTTGTTCTTTGTAGTAATATAGTTCGCCGCCGTCGGTACTCACTAACATTTTATAACAGTTGCTGCCTTTGGTGGTTTGCTGACTGTCGGGATATACGACATAGCCTATAACCGTATTGGCTGCTTTTTCGTCGATGGCATCGGAAATATCATCGAAGGATGCTAACTCCATTTTGCCTTGAAAGAGATTGTCCATATCGGTTTGGGTAGTTGGTTCCGATAAATTTTCTTCAGCGATAAGTAATGTTTTTCCGTGGAGTGACCGAATGTTCTGGTTGTACAATGCATTCAAGGTCTTTTTTGCATCGGCTGGCGACACCTTTAGCCGGCGCATGTGTTGTTGAATCACATTCGTAAAGATACCGAACATATCGTATTGATTTTCGGATTCATTAATGGTGCCGCCTACCGGCAACAGCATAAATTCGGGCATCGCATTAAGGTCGTTGTTAGCCGCACCCATGAACAGCCCTATATAAATGTATTCATTGTGCGCTTTATCTTTTACATACTTCCCGCTTAATACCATCAGGAAAGATTGCTTCGGATTACTTTTCTGTGTTTCGAATTCTTCAAAAGTAATAAATTTGAAGGGCGTAAGTGTCCAATTGCTTTCCACGGCTTGGCGGAAGGTAGCTTCCAACAGGGCATTTTCATCGGGAATAACCACCATCGTAGTATGCACATAAAAATCAGTAATATTTTCCGGCGAAGGGATTATTCGTTTTTGAGCAAATAATAATAATGCCGGGCATAGCATCATGAAGATAAAAATAATTTTCGTTTTCATCACTTTCCTAAAGAATTTATAGTACAAATGTAGGCTTTATTTTTTATTTATACCTTTGTGTTAAAATAAAAAGAAGAATGTATTGTAACTTCAATATAAAAATAAAAAAGGCTGTGTGTATGGTATCAATATTTATTTGCTGGCTGGCATTGTACTCATGTGCAAGCGGCGAAAAACAGTATATTACGATGGATGGATTTGCAGAAGGCACGACCTATCATATGATATACCATGATGAGAAAGTGCGTGACTTGAAACCGCAGGTAGAAAAACTGTTGGCCGGTTTTGAGCTATCGCTTTCGGCTTACAATCCGCAGTCGATTATTTCGAAAGTAAACCGTAATGAAAAGGTATTGCTGGATGACTATTTCATAACCGTGTTCAACACTGCCCGCGAGATGTATAATGTGAGCGACGGGGCATTTAATATTGCCGCTTCTCCTTTGTTCAACGCATGGGGTTTTGGTTTTAAAAACAATAAAATGCCCACCGCCCAGGAAGTTGATAGTTTGCAGGAATTCATCGATATGAAGAAAGTGCGCATAGACAATAGGCGGATTGTAAAAGACGATCCGCGGATTACGCTGAATGCGAATGCCATTGCAAAAGGATATTCATCGGATGTGGTGGCGGCTTTTTTCGAACGTATGGGTATTGCTGATTATATGGTGGAAATTGGCGGAGAGATTCGTTGCAAAGGCAAAAACCGGAAAGGAGAACGTTGGGCGGTAGCTATTGATAAACCGGTGGATGGAAATTATACTTCCGGCGAAAATATCCAGGGAATACTGAGAATTACCGATTGCGCGTTGGCTACATCGGGGAATTACCGCCGGTTTTATGTGGTAGATGGAAAGAAATATGCCCATACCATCGATCCCCGTACCGGTTATCCGGTGACGCATAATTTACTGTCTGCTACAATTATAGCAAATGACTGTATGCATGCGGATGCTTATGCTACGGTCTTGCTGGTGCTCGGCTTGGAGGAGTCTAAGAAATTTCTGGAAAAGCACCCCGAGTTGAAAGCATTATTGATATACGACGATCATGGCGAGATGAAAACTTGGTACACTTCGAATTTGCTTTCAAACATGAAATAATTGGGGGCGTTTCTTAAAAATACAAATAGATTTTGCTTGTTATCAAAATTTTGTATCTTTGCAGTCCGAAAAAATAAAAATTTAATTGTTCATTAAACGTTAAACATCATGACAAAAGCAGACATTGTAAACGAAATTGCTAAAACAACTGGTATTGAAAAGATTACTGTTCAAAAGACAGTAGAATCTTTCATGGACGCAGTTAAGAACGCTATGGCGCAAGATAAAAACGTATATCTTCGTGGTTTCGGCAGCTTTATCGTTAAAAAACGTGCTAAAAAAACAGCCCGTAACATTTCCAAGAATACGACCATCGTTATTCCCGAACACTTTATTCCCGCATTTAAGCCCGCAAAAGTATTTGCTAATAAAGTGAAAAATAACGTGAAGAAATAATTTTACTATACTACTAACGATTTAGAATATACTCATATGCCAAGCGGAAAGAAAAGAAAAAGACATAAAATGGCTACTCACAAACGTAAAAAACGCCTACGTAAGAATAGACATAAAAAGAAAAAATAGTTGGCCTATTTCGATAGGCCAACAGTAAGAAACCTAAAGAGTTCTTGGTAATTCTTTAGGTTTATTGTATCTATTTTACAGGCGCGAGATTTTTTTATGGAAAGAGACTTAATTATTGATGTAGCCTCATCCGAAGTAACCATAGCTCTACTGGAGGACAAATTCCTCATCGGAATAAATAAGGAAAACAGCACGAACGGTTTTTCGGTCGGTGATATATACTTGGGTAAAGTTAAGCGTCTAATGCCGGCGCTTAATGCTGCTTTTGTCGATATCGGCGACGAAAAAGATGCTTTTATTCACTACCTCGATCTTGGCTTGCACTTTAAAGCCATCGACCAATTTACCAAACAGGCTGTCGGGAAAAAGGGAAAAGTGAGCATGAGTGATATAAAACTGAAAGATATCCTTAAAAAAGAAGGAAAAATTTCAGAAGTATTGACGGTTGGCCAGCCGATTTTGGTACAAGTTGTAAAAGAAGCTATTTCGACCAAAGGACCCCGCTTGACATCCGACGTTTCCATTGCAGGGCGCAACATGGTACTTATCCCGTTTGCCGACAAAGTACACATCTCTCAGAAAATAGGTTCGACGGAAGAGAAACGCCGGTTGAACCGGATCATCAAAAGTATTCTGCCCAAAGGCTACGGCGTTATTATCCGTACGGCTTCGGAGGGACAAAAAACCGCGACATTAGCGCCGGAACTGGAGTCGTTGATTCGCCGTTGGGAGGCTTGCACCGAAAAATTACGCGCCGAAAAAGCTCCGCAATTATTGATGAGTGAGATAAGCCGAACTTCGGTTATTTTGCGCGACATGCTCAACGGCTCGTTCAATCATATTCATATTAACGACGAAGCGCTCTACAAAGAAGTGAAGGACTATGTTTCCATGATTGCTCCCGGGAAGGAGAAGATTGTGAGACACTATACAGGCTCTGCGCCTATTTTCGAATACTTCGATGTATCGAAACAAATCCGCGGAACATTCGGGAAACACGTATCGTTGAAAAAAGGGGCGTATTTAGTCATCGAGCAAACCGAAGCGCTGCATGTTATTGATGTAAACAGCGGACGTACCAAAGGTGAGAAAGACCAGGAATCGCATGCCTTTGAAGTGAACATGGTAGCCGCCGAGGAAGTGGTGCGCCAATTACGTTTGCGCGATATTGGCGGAATCATTGTGGTGGACTTTATTGACATGGACAAGGTAGAACATCGCAATGCTCTGTACAAACGTATGCAAGAGTTGATGGAAGCCGACCGCTCCAAACATCATGTACTGCCACTTTCGAAATTCGGGCTGATGCAGATTACCCGCCAAAGGGTGCGCCAAGCTACCACCATCAATATTACGGAGCAATGCCCGGCTTGCAAAGGTTCCGGGAAAGTATTGCCGGTATTGTTTATTGACGAGGAAATAGAGGCGCAATTAGCCTATCTTACAGGCGAGCGGAATATCACGCAATTGACCCTGAAAACGCATCCGTTTATGGCCGCTTTCCTGAGTATAGGATGGCTTGCTTCAAAACGCCGGAAATGGGCGAAGAAGTATAAATGCCGTTTGCGGGTGATGCCGATGTCAACCTATAGTTATCTCGACTATCACTGGTTCGATAAAAATGATGAGCAAATTATGATGGATTAGCTGAACAGCACTTTAATCCATTGTACGATTCCTTCTACAACAGATATAATCCCTAATGCCGCAATAATAATGCCGGCAACCCTGTTGATGACCCATAGTTGGCGGATACGGAAACGCCGGCGAAACCGGCTGATGATGCTGCTTAAGATAAACCACCACAGCAAAGCGCCGACCATCACACCAAACAGGGCAATAACCACATTCAAGATACCGTCGGCATTACTTACATTAAGGCGTACCAACGCAAACAAGGCCAGAATGAGGAAGAACGCGCCGGGGTTGGAAAGTGTAAGAAAAAATACCGAAACAAAATCCTCCAGCAACCTTTTTTCCTGTTTTTTCCGCCGTAATTGTTTGATGGGATTTTTAAGATAAATATTGACTCCAAGAGCAATGACAATAAAGCCTCCGATAATGAGTAATAATATTTTATGTTCGGAGAAAAAATTTTGTACGAAAGCCAAACTCAACACCGCTAAAGAGGCAAAAAGCGTATCGGCGCAAGCGGCTCCGGCGCCAGATACGAAGCCTGATAGACGTCCTTTGCTGATAGTACGTTGAACGACTAATACACCTACCGGGCCTAATGGAATAGACGCGCCCAAGCCGACAATCAACCCTTTTATAATTTCCTCAAGCATTTACCCGATATGGTTTGAAACAATTTTACAAAGGTAGGAAAATCTTTCTTTTTGTATGCTTTTGTAAAAATAATTCTTCGCTGTTTATGATGGAACGAGGGCTGTTAAAAGAAGGTGAGGTAAAAGAATTTATGATTATCCGCAACGTGTCCTAAACAATGCCGTCGGCATTATCGCTTGGTAAATATAAGAGCAACCCCAACATTGCATCCTGTAAGGATGCAATCCTTACAGGATGCCGGTTGTGTTCATAATGTGCTTGTTCTACTGAGCGTAAATCCCTATCGGGATTATTAGGTGTGATGGCGGATAATCATTAAGAATTTATCTTCTGTGTTAGCTTTGAGTTATAAAGAAAAATCCCCGAATCTACACGGTTCAGGGATTCTTTTTTTTATTTATTCTTCAGCAAATCGCGAATTTCGGTCAGTAACTCTTGATCTTTGGTGGGAGCGGGAGGAGTTTGTACTTCCGCTGCTTTCGTCTTCTTATGAAAACTGTTGATGGCTTTAATGACAATAAAAATAGAGAAGGCCACCAATATGAAATCAATAAAAACGTTGATGAAGGTGCCTATATTGATGGTTACGGCCGGAAGTGCATTCCCGGCAGCATCTATTCCGGCTGATTTCAACGGAATTTTGATTTCGCTGAAGTTAACATTCCCCACTAACAGTCCGATAGGCGGCATAATAATGTCGGACACTAACGATGAAACAATCTTGCCGAAGGCGCCGCCGAGGATAACCCCTACTGCCATGTCGATAACATTACCGCGCATGGCGAATTGTTTGAATTCCTGAAAAAATTTCATAAATAATAGTAGTTTTAATGTTTTTGTTTTGTATAGTTAGTTTATTGTACGGTTACTTCTAATACGGTATCGTAAGGATTTAATTCGCGATCTATTACAACTACCGTGGAGCCGGTTTTCTTGCTGTAATCCCAGGTTACTTTTTTATCGCTGTCAAACCATTTTACGGATTTTACCGTAGCCGGGAATGTTAATGCCAGCATGCCGTTTTCAGGTTTGTTCAAAATATGTATGTAGTATTTATTTCCTTTTTGTGTAACAGCGCCCCACGTTTGCGGACGAATAAATCCTCCGTTGGTGCCGTAAATCGTTTCGCCATATTGTTTCAACCATGTTCCCATTTTTTCCAAACGCGTAACGAATTCCGGTTGTATTTCGCCGTTGGGCATAGGCCCTACATTGAGCAAGAGGTTTCCTCCGTATCCGGCGGCACGCACTAAGGTGCCGATTAATTCTTTTTCCGACTTATAGGCCTCATCGGTAATTTTGTAACCCCACGAAGCGTTCATCGTTTCGCACGATTCCAAAGGCAATTTGTCGGAAACAGCTTGTCCGCTATATCCGGCTTTATTCTCGCCCGGAAGGTCGCGTTCAAAGATTTGAAAATCTTCGCCGGCAAATGGCGGCAGGTGGTGGTTGTTGGCTACTAAACAAGAAGGTTGTAATTTATGAATCAATCCGTAAAGCTCATCATAATGCCAATTCAAGGCTGCTTTATGATCGGTACGGTTCTCGTCGGCTGTTTGATCCCAATGCCCGTCGAACCAGATACCTCCAATGGAACCGTATGCTGTCAATAATTCCGTTAATTGCGCTTTCATGAAATTGACATAGGAGTTCCAATCGCTTTTTTTCGTCCGCCCCGAATTTTGGCCGGTACGGCCGGTTTCCCATTGGTAATCGTCGCGTGTCCAATCGAGTAACGAATAGTATAAAAACAACTTTATATCTTGTTTTTGACATTCGGCGGCTAATTGTTTGATTAAGTCTTTTTGATAATGCGTATTCGTGATTTTCCAATCGGATTGCTTGGTGTCCCAGTTGCTGAAGCCGTCATGATGCCGCGAAGTGAAGGTAATATATTTCATCCCCGCACTTTTTGCAATGCTCACCCATTTGGCAGCATCGAAATCCTGAGGATCGAAAAACTTGCCCAAACGCAAATAATCGACTCTTTTGATAGGGCGTGAATTCATCACCCATTCGCCACTGCCTAATACGGCATAGGGGCCGAAATGGATAAACATGCCGAAGCGGGCATCGCTAAACCACTCGCGGGCTTTCAGATTTTCGGGAGTAGGCGTGTAGGAAGTTTGTGCATGCACGCTTGCAACAACGGCAAAAAGCAAGCAGGCTGTAAAAAACGTTTTTTTCATAATATGTAATTAATAATAATAGTTCGGCTTATGGCTTATCAGATTGTAAAAGTAATGATTTTCTACTTTCCTGCAAAATGACGCTGTTAGTCAAAATCTAATTTCAACTGCACGGCTTGTGCCGGGGGAGCAACCTGTTCGTCGGCATTGCTCTGTGTGAGCCCTACCAATCGTATTTTTTTCTGAGAAATATCCACTTGTTCCAATAATTCTTTGGCTACTTTCCAGAATAGCTCGAAATCTTTAATCTGCTGCGGCAATGTTTTACTACGGGTAATTTGTTCGAAGTCGGCATATTTCACCTTCAAGGTTACGGTACGTCCGTAAAAACCGCGTTTACTGATGCGCTGCCACACTTCTCCTGCAATTTCTTTCAGCGCAGCGGAAAGTTCCTCCGAGGCTTCAATATCACTAAGGAATGTATTTTCAGCTCCCAGCGACTTCCGAATCCGTTCAGGATTGACTTCGCGCTCGTCGATGCCGCGGGCGTACGAGTAATAGGCATGGCCTACTTTGCCGAAGATTCTCACTAAACTTTCCTCGGGGAATTTTTTCAAATCAGCGCCGTTAAAGATGCTCAGGCGATGCATTTTTTCGGCAGTAACTTTACCTACGCCGAAGAATTTTTCAATGGGTAATTGCTCTATAAAATGTTCGGCATCCTGAGGTTTTATTACAAATAAACCGTCCGGTTTTTGAAAATCAGAAGCTATTTTTGCCAAAAATTTATTGTACGAAACACCGGCCGAAGCGGTTAAATTTGTTTCCTTTTTGATACGCTGTTTGATTTCTTTGGCAATGATGGTGGCGGAGGGTATATTTTTATGGTTATGGGTGACGTCTAAAAACGCTTCGTCCAGCGATAACGGCTCTACCAAATCCGTATATTCCCAGAAAATATGCATGATTTGTTGCGATACGCTTTTATAAACGTCAAACCGAGGCATCACGAAAATAATTTGCGGGCATCTTTTTAAAGCGGTTTTGGAAGGCATTGCCGAGCGTACGCCATATCTGCGAGCTTCGTAACTGGCAGCCGCCACAACGCCGCGTTCACCGGAGTAGCCGACCGCTAAAGGCTTTCCTTGATACTCCGGATGGTCGCGTTGTTCAATAGAGGCATAGAACGCGTCCATGTCGATATGGATAATTTTACGCATAGTTGGACAAAGTTAGCCAATTTTATTTTTTGAAATTATTCTTTGAACGGCTAATTTCGTCCCTCTTTTGTTATTTTGAAAAGTCCTGAAAAAAGCATATCTTTGCAACCCTTAAAAATAATAAGTGAATATTTTAATCTTTAAAAATCAATAGAATATGCCTCAATCAAAAAAACGTGTTTACTTTTTCGGTAATAAAACGGCCGAAGGAAATGGCAAAATGAAAGACTTGCTGGGTGGCAAAGGCGCCAACCTGGCCGATATGAACTTAATCGGGATTCCGGTTCCTCCGGGTTTTACGATTACAACCGAAGTATGTAATGATTATTTTGCGATGGGTCGCGATGAGGCGGAAATAATCCGGTTGATTAAACCGCAAGTGGAAGCGGCGATGAAACAAGTGGAAGATGCCGTAGCCGGCCCTAAATTCGGCGACAATAAAAATCCGTTATTGGTATCTGTGCGTTCCGGCGCCCGCGCTTCCATGCCGGGGATGATGGACACGATTTTGAACCTCGGCTTGAACGACGAAGCGGTGGAAACATTGGCTGCCAAAAGCGGCAACCCGCGCTTTGCTTGGGACTCGTACCGCCGTTTTGTACAAATGTACGGCGACGTGGTGTTGGACATGAAACCCGCCAACAAAGACGACGAAGATCCGTTCGAAGAAATCATCGACCATATGAAAGTGAAGAAAGGCGTGAAAAACGACACGGATTTGACAGCCGACGATTTAAAAGAACTGGTGGCGCAATTCAAAGCCGCGGTGAAAAAAAGCACCGGCCGCGATTTCCCCACTTCTCCATGGGAACAATTGTGGGGTGCCGTAATGGCCGTGTTCAACTCATGGATGAATGCACGCGCTATCCTTTATCGTAAACTCAATAAGATTCCCGAAGAATGGGGAACTGCCGTAAACGTACAAGCCATGGTATTCGGCAACATGGGTAACAACTCGGCTACCGGCGTAGCGTTTACACGCGATGCCGCTACCGGAGAAAATCTTTTCAACGGCGAATATTTGATTAATGCACAAGGCGAAGACGTGGTGGCCGGTATCCGCACGCCGCAACAAATTACTATCGAAGGCTCGAAACGATGGGCGGTGCTGGCCGGTGTCAGCGAAGCCGACCGCGCTTCGAAATATCCTTCATTAGAAGAAGCCATGCCGGCTGTTTACAAAGATTTGTTCAACACACAACGCCACTTGGAGCAACATTACACCGATATGCAGGACATCGAATTTACCATTCAGGATGGTAAATTATGGATGTTGCAAACCCGCAACGGCAAACGCACCGGTGCTGCCATGGTAAAAATTGCTGTGGACATGTTGCACGAAAAATTAATCGACGAACAAACCGCCGTATTGCGTTGCGAACCGAATAAATTAGACGAATTGCTGCATCCCGTATTCAAAACGGAAGCATTGGCCTCGGCAAAACTCATTGCCAAAGGCTTGCCTGCTTCGCCGGGCGCAGCCACGGGGCAAATCGTGTTCTTTGCCGACGATGCCGAAGCATGGGCGGCTAAAGATAAACATGCAAAAGTGATTCTGGTGCGCGTAGAAACTTCACCCGAAGATTTGAAAGGGATGAACGTAGCTCAAGGTATCCTGACGGCTCGCGGCGGTATGACATCGCACGCTGCCGTGGTTGCCCGCGGTATGGGGAAATGCTGCGTATCGGGCGCCGGTTCCATACAGGTGGACTACAAAAAACGCACGATGAACATCGACGGAAAAGAATACAAAGAAGGCGACTGGATTTCGCTGAACGGCTCTACCGGTAGCGTTTATGACGGAAAAATAGAAACAATGTTGCCCGAACTGAGCGGCGACTTCGGCGAAATCATGAAATTGGCCGATAAATATGCCCGCCTGTTGGTGCGTACCAATGCCGATACGCCGCACGATTCGCGCGTAGCCCGCGAATTTGGCGCACAAGGTATCGGGCTCTGCCGCACGGAACACATGTTTTTCGATGGAGACAAAATCAAAGCCATGCGCGAAATGATTCTGGCGAAAGACGAAGCCGGACGCCGTATCGCTTTAGATAAACTGTTACCCTTGCAACGTATCGACTTCGAAGGAATTTTCGAAGCTATGCAGGGACTTCCGGTAACCGTGCGCCTGCTCGATCCGCCGTTGCACGAATTTGTTCCGCACGACCAAAAAGGGCAGGAAGAAATGGCCAAGATATTAAATATCTCGGTAGAGGAAGTGCACGCCCGCGTACTTTCGTTGGCCGAAGCCAATCCGATGTTGGGACACCGTGGTTGCCGCTTGGGAAATACGTATCCTGAAATTACAGAAATGCAAACCCGCGCCATTATCGAAGCGGCGTTGAACCTGCAAAAGAAAGGCATCAAAGCCATTCCGGAAATCATGGTGCCGCTGCCGGGCAACCTGCATGAATTGAAAATGCAGGAAGATATTATCCGTGCTACGGCTGACAAAGTATTTGCAGAACGCAACGACAGAATAGACTTCTTAGTGGGTACCATGATTGAAGTGCCGCGTGCCGCCCTTACGGCCGACCGCATTGCCGAAAGCGCCGAGTTCTTCTCGTTCGGGACGAATGACCTCACGCAAATGACTTATGGTTATTCGCGCGACGACGTAGCGAAGTTCCTGCCGATTTATTTGGAAAAAGGCATCTTGAAAAACGATCCGTTCGAAGTGCTTGACCGCAAAGGCGTTGGCCAGTTGGTAAGCTCTGCGATTGTGAAAGGACGCTCCACCCGCCCGAACCTGAAAGTAGGTATTTGCGGCGAACATGGCGGCGAACCCTCGTCGGTAGAGTTCTGCCACCAAATCGGCATGAACTATGTGAGCTGCTCGCCGTTCCGCGTTCCCATTGCCCGTTTGGCCGCCGCACAAGCTGCTATTAAAGGTAATAACTAGCAAAACTTAGATTTGACAAATTTAAAAATTTGTCAAATCTAATCATACAAACCTAACAGCCCCGATACATCGGGATGTTAGGTTTTATAGTATTAATAATAAGAATTTCGTATGATCATCGAATTACATAACATGCACTTCTTCGCGTATCATGGCTATTTTCCGGAGGAGCGTAGCAATGGTAACCAATTTAGCGTGGATGTTCAATTATATTTACCGGACAATGCTGCAATAGATACCGACCATTTGGAAGATACCGTTAACTATCAGCAGGTGTATGATATTGTGAAACGCGAAATGAAACAACCCTCGAATTTATTGGAACATCTGGCCGGGCGCATACACCGTTCCTTGCTGCACGAAATTCAATATCTTCAAAAAGCGGCGGTGACCGTGCGAAAGCATAATCCGCCGTTAGACGGTAAAGTCGAATATGCTGCCGTTAGTATTTCGTAACATACGTTTGCAAATTCTTAAAAAAAATTAGCCACCGAATTACTTAAAATAATTCCTCTATGACAAAATCAATGACAGGCTACGGAAAAGCCGAATGCAATGTAGCCGGGAGAAAAATCACGATAGAAATTCGTTCGTTGAATAGTAAAAGTTTCGATTTAAACCTGAAACTTCCGGCGCTTTATCGCGAAAAAGAATCGCAAATCCGTGGAGAATTGATGCCCGTCATACAACGCGGGAAAGTTGATTTTTCCGTACAAACCGAAACATCGGGGCAGGAGATACCGGCGCAAGTGAACGCCGGCGCCTTTAAAGCCTACTACGAAACATTGCAGGAATTGGCCTACAACATGGGTATCCCATTTGATAACAGCTCCATGTTTCCGGCTATCCTGCGTCTTCCGGATGTGTTGGCGGCCAATAACGATGCGATGGACGAGCACTCCTGGGATGCTTTTTTTGCCTGCCTGCAGGAGGCTCTGAAAGCTTTCGACACGTTCCGGAAAACGGAAGGCGAAATGCTCTGCAAAGATATTTTGCACCGCGTTCGGCTTATTCTGCAATTACTGGAAAAAGTGGAGCCGTTCGAGAAACAGCGCGTAGAAAGCATACGGCAACGTATTGAAAACAGCCTGAAAGAAATAAGTTCCGCTATTGGTTACGACCGTAACCGTTTTGAACAAGAGATGATTTATTATCTCGAAAAATTGGATATCACCGAGGAAAAAACGCGCCTGCGGCAACATTGCGCACACTTTATCGCCACGATGGAAAAAGAAGAAGCGCCCGGCCGCAAATTAGGTTTCATTGCTCAGGAAATGGGGCGTGAAATCAATACGCTGGGCTCGAAAGCTAATCAGGCCGACATTCAGCAGATGGTGGTACAAATGAAAGACGAACTGGAAAAGGTAAAAGAACAATCGTTGAATATACTCTAATCAGCCATTTCAGAAAATGGTAAATAAAAAGGAGTAAGCTACTTACATCGCACCGCTACAACCACCTACCCTTGCTACCTTCCGATCCTGGGGGAGTTCAGCGGGAGCTGGTCGTGTAAGACTTACTCCGGTGCAAAGGTATGAAATTTTTTTTATATCTTTGTAAGATAAATTTTATAATTTTAAAACTTATGAAAACACCTTTCTTACGTAGTGCCGCTATGCACGGGCTACTCATCGGATTATGTTTTATTGTATTTTCGTTGCTCGATTGGGCGCTTGGCTTCTATGGGCAAAAATTAGCGTTTTCTTTATTAAGCTATGTAATTATATTTGTTGGCCTCTTATGGAGTGCCATCACTTATCGCAAAAAAGAGCTGGGCGACTACATATCATATGGCCAAGCTTTCTCGTATAGTATGATGGTGGCTGTATTTTACACCCTCGTTTCTATCGCCTTCGGTTTACTATTGACGCATGTGATAGACCCTGAATATTCCTCAAAAGTAATGGAACTAACGGAGCAACAATTGTATGAAAAAGGAATGTCGCAAGAGCAGATAGATATGGCTATGGAAATGTCGGCGAGATTTTCAAAACCGGGGCTTTCTACCTTGTTTGGTTTTATTGCGAATATGGTTGTGTCGGCTATTATAGCATTGATTACGTCGGCTATTGCCATGCGTAAAAACCCCAATCCTTTTACCGGACAAGAGTAATTTTAAATAGTCTATGAATATCTCCGTAGTTATTCCGTTGTATAACGAAGAAGAGTCGTTGCCCGAATTGCTGGCATGGATTGAGCGTGTCATGCATGAAAATGAATTTAAGTATGAAGTGATTTTAGTGGACGACGGTAGTAATGACGGTTCATGGAGTGTGATTGAGCAATTAGCTGCAAAAAATAAGCTGGTGCGCGGCATTTGTTTTCGGAGAAACTATGGTAAATCAGCGGCGCTTTTCTGCGGCTTTCAGGCGGCGCAAGGCGATGTGGTTATTACCATGGATGCCGATTTGCAGGACAGCCCCGATGAAATTCCGGGCTTGTACAGAATGATCACCGAAGATGGTTATGACTTGGTTTCGGGCTGGAAGAAAAAGCGCTATGATTCGACTATCGCTAAAAATATTCCTTCCAAATTTTTCAATACCACAGCGCGTTGCGTAACAGGAATTAAGCTACACGATTTTAATTGCGGCCTGAAAGCCTATAAGAATAAAGTAGTAAAAAGCATTGAAGTGTATGGCGAAATGCACCGCTATATTCCGGTATTGGCGAAACAGTCCGGTTTTAGGAATATCGGCGAGCATGTGGTGCAACACAGCCCGCGTAAATACGGTAAAACAAAATTTGGAATGTCCCGTTTTGTGAACGGCTTCCTTGATTTGATGACGGTGGTATTTGTAGGGAAGTTCGGAAAAAAACCGATGCACTTTTTCGGTGTCATCGGTTCATTAATATTCCTGATTGGCGGCGTCATAGCTATATGGCTTATCGTGGCTAAGCTTGTCGCCCAACATCAAGGCGGGGTGTTTCGCCCGGTGACCGACCAACCCTTATTCTACTTGGCGTTACTGGCCGTAGTGTTGGGTGTTCAGTTGTTTTTAGCCGGATTTATCGGCGAGTTGGTGTCGCGCAATAGCAGCGAACGCAATACTTACCTGATAGATAAACGTATTTAGCTAGTATCCTAAAATCTTTAACATTGATTTATAAGTCTGTTCTTTACTGAACAACTTGGTGGTGTATTCGCCGTCTTTATCTCTGTCCACAATAATATGTTTCGGGGCCGGCTGCAGGCAATGTTGTATTCCGCCGAATCCGCCGATAGATTCCTGGTAAGCGCCGGTATGGAAAAATCCGATATATTGCGGAACTTCATCTTTCCGGCTTAATTTAGGGAGGAAAATAGCATTGGCATGCGCTTCGGAGTTGTAATAATCCTGGCTATCGCAAGTTAATCCTCCCAGGAAAACACGTCTGTATTCACGATCCCAGTTATTGACGGGAAGCAGGATGAAACGTTGTTTGATGGCCCACGTATCGGGTAGGGTAGTCATAAAAGAACTATCAATCATATACCAACGTTCGCGGTCATTCTGTTGTTTTTGAGCTAATACTTCGTAAATAACCGCTCCGCTTTCTCCCACGGTGAAACTTCCGAATTCGCTGAATATGTGAGGCTCTTCTACTTCTCGTTGAGCACAAATGCTTTTAATTTGGGCGATAATTTCCTCTGCCATGTATTCATAATCATAGTTGAAATTCATGGAGTTTTTAATGGGAAAGCCTCCGCCTATATTTAAGGAATCGAGTTCCGGGCATATTTTCTTCAGGTCGCAATAAACGTTTACACATTTCGCCAACTCATTCCAGTAGTAGGAGTTGTCGCGAATACCGGTATTGATGAAGAAATGTAACATCTTCAATTGGAATCGTTTATCCGTAGCAATTTTTTCTTGGTAAAACGGTACGATATCGCTGTAACGGATTCCTAAGCGGGAAGTATAGAACTCAAACTTGGGTTCTTCTTCTGCCGCTATACGAATGCCTAATTTACACTTCTCCGTTGACAATTTTTTAATTTTCTCCAATTCGTCCATATTGTCCAATACGGGAACAATATTTTTCCATCCGTTATTTAGAAAATTAACGATATTTTCAAGATAAATATCTTTTTTAAATCCATTACAGATGATATATCGGTCTTTTTCTATCAGTCCTTGTTCGAAGAGCGCCTCGATGAGGTTTAAATCGAATGCCGACGATGTTTCTAGATGAATGTCGTTTTTAAGACATTCTTCTAAGACAAATTCGAAGTGGGAGCTCTTGGTACAATAGCAATAGTTGTATTCCCCTTGATAATCTACTTTAGCCATCGCTACATTGAACATGCGTTTGGCGCGTTGAATTTGCCGGCTTATTTTGGGTAGATACGATATTTTTAAAGGAGTTCCGTACTGCCTGATAAGCTCCATCAGAGGAACGTCGTTAAAGTATAATTCATTTTCTTCTACGCGAAATTCATCTTGCGGAAATTCAAAACTTTGTTCAATTAAGTCAATGTATTTGTTTTTCATTTTAATAAGTAAGTTAATTACATTGGTGAAAAATAATTAATGTAAATCACTCGGATTTTCATTTTCGATGCAAACGTACATGTAATTTTTTATAAATAAAAACAAAATAGGCACTTTTTTTAGGGAAAGAAAAATGAAATAAAAATACATAGCTATCCGGTTTTTTTTGTATAACTTTGTAAGTTATTATGTTAATGGATAAATGACAATGCCTGCTCGATTTTATAAATTATTGATATATATTATTTTAGCTGCATTTTTGGCTACTTCGTGCAGCTCGAAAAAGTATTTGAAGAGTGGGGAGTACCTTTTGAAAAAAAATGAGGTAAATATTAAGGATAATAAGAAAATCTCTAAACGGAAAATCAGCCAGTATATTATTCAGCAACCTAACAAAACAACCTTATTCGGGATAAAATTTCATTTAGGTTTTTATAATTTGAGTCCGGACTGTGATAGTTGTTGGTGGGGAAAGACGTTGAAAAAATTTGGAGAAGCGCCGGTTGTTTTAGACCACTCGACACTTCCGAGCAGTATTCAAAACATGAAGCAATACCTTATTACACAGGGATATTATAATTCGGATATTGAAGATTCTGTGTCCTATAAAAGGTTTAAAGCGACCGTGCATTATGATGTAAAAGTAGGAACGCCACATAAGCTGCGAAATATAGGCTACCATATTTATGATGAATCATTAAAGCAAATTATATTGTCTGATACCTCCCGGAGTTTATTAAAAAGCGGAAAGATTCTATCGCTGGATTTGTTAGACCAAGAACGGGTACGTATTGCTACACTTTTGCGTAATAGAGGGTTTTTTAGTTTCCAAAAAACGTATATCACATATGAGGCCGATTCCCTTGCCGGCAACTATACCGCTAATTTAATTATGAATGTGGCGCCTTTTGTCGTTGCGACAGCAGAACAACGTGATACGCTTTCTTTTCGGCCTTATCGCATAAGGAATGTTTATATATACACCGACTACGATGCGGAACGCAGCATTATGGACAGTACCTATGCCGCCAATTATGACACCCTCGTCATTCGTTCGGAATCTCCCATCGGGAAAGTATATATGTTATACCACGGTAATAAAGATCTCCGTCCGGGGATTTTAAATTACCTGAATAATATTATTCCCGGCTCGGTGTATAATGAGAGGCGCGTAAATCGCACATACGACAATTTCTCGGAAATGCGTATGTTCCGAACCATTAATATACAGTTTGACGATTCGCCGGAAACATTACGTGATACCTTGGTTGATTGCACGGTGAGGCTCACTCCGTCGCCGTCTCAAGGCTATAAAATTGCAGCCGATTTTTCCAGTAATTCATCCGGTTTATTCGGGCTTTCGCCGGCTATTAATTATTTTCACAAAAATTTATTTAGAGGAGCAGAATGGTTGAATGTGGGTTTTGCCGGAAATTTCTTGCTAAACTTTAGTGATCACTCGCAGCGTTCTACCGAGTTATCGGCCACTTCGTCCATTAGTGTTCCTCGATTTCTTTTTCCTTATGTAAGCAGGTATTTTCGAATATTCTCGCCGCGTACGGAATTTTCGGCTTCCTATAGTTATCAATTGCGGCCTGAATATACACGTAATTCCATTTCGTTGAATTATTCCTACAACTGGCGTACTTCCAGGCAACTGAGCTATGTGCTGAACTTGTTAAACGCCAATATTGTGCGCATCTACAATATGAGCCCGTCGTTTTATCAAAGTTTAAACGACCCGTATTTGCGGAATCGATACGAAGACCACTTTGTACTGGGCGCATCCGGCTCGGTAATCTATACGAATCGTGCCGACAACCAAGAGTCTAACTCCTACTATCTGCGATGGAATGCTGCCATAGCGGGGAATATATTGAGCTTATTTAATAATCAATTAAAGTATGACGCATCGTCCGATGCGCATTTAATCTGGGGAGTCCCTTATTCCCAGTATGCAAAAATGGATATTAATTATTCCTACTATCAGGTTATTGATAAAAACAATACCTTGGCATATCGTATTTTTGCAGGCGTCGGCCGTGGTTATGGAAACTCTATCTCGCTCCCGTTTGAAGAAGTGTATTTTGCCGGAGGAGCATATAGTTTGCGAGGTTGGCAGGCGCGTACGGTGGGGCCCGGTTCCGCACCGTTGGATACCACATTCTCTATTCCGAACCAGGTCGGGGAGTTGAAACTGGAAGCCAACATCGAATATCGTTATGGTATTATTTCTCCGCTGGAAGGTGCCTTGTTTTTGGAGGCGGGGAATGTTTGGGCGCTTAGAAACGAATCGTCTCAACCCGATGCTATTTTCGACATTTCTACTTTTTATAAACAAATAGCCATGAATACGGGTTTGGGCTTTCGGTTGAATTTTAAATTTGTAATTATTCGTTTCGACTTAGGCTTGAAAATCTATGAACCTCGAGCATACCAGGGATGGATTTCTCCTTTGAAATGGTTGAAACGCGATAACTATGCTTTCCATATCGGGGTAGGATATTCATTTTAGAAAATATACCGGATGAAAAAACTCGCATTGCATTGGCAAATACTTATCGCAATTGCATTAGGTGTTGTGTTCGGCATCTTTTTTTCTACTTATACGGGCCATGTGAAATGGGCGGGCGATATTTTCCTGCGCGCTTTGCGAATGATCGTGATTCCTATCGTCTTTACTTCGCTTTTCAACGGTATGACCGGCATCGGCCCATCCATGCATTTAGGGCGTATTGCCGGGAAAACGTTGGGCTTGTATGCCTTTACAACATTGGTTGCTGCTGTTCTCGGATTGATACTTTGTAATATTATTAAACCCGGAGTGGGCGTGGCCATGCCGATACAGGAGGGTTGGACGGACACAGCTACCGCAAAATTGTCTCTACTTGAGCAATTGATAGCCATTGTTCCTCAAAATATTTTTGAAGATTTATCAAAAGGAAATCTGCTGCCGGTCATTTTTTTCGCCATCTTATTCGGCTATTTTACCACGTTGATAAATGAAAAGCCCCGCAAAGTCTTAACGGATTTTTTTGATGCGCTCTATCAGGTCACCATGAAGGTGACTATGTTCATTATCAAGTTCACGCCGATTGGTATTTTTGCTATTGTGGCTAACATGGTCGGCGCTTATGCCGGCGATCACTCGAAACTTTTAGGTGTGGCCCAAGGTTTAGGGCTTTACACGGGTATTGTCTGGGCAGGATGTCTGATTCAGGGTGCGCTGGTGTTGCCTGGTTTGGTTTATTTTTTAGGCAACGTAAATCCATGGAAACATATTCAAAAAATGTCAGCCGCTTTGCTGACGGCTTTTTCCACCTGTTCGTCCGGGGCAACCTTACCGTTATCGATGCGCGATACGGAAGAAAAATGTGGCGTATCCAATAAAATTGTCAGCTTTACATTACCCTTGGGAGCTACGATTAACATGAACGGAACAGCGCTCTACGAATGTGTGAGTGCGTTGTTTATTGCTCAATTATTCGGCATCGATTTAACGGTTGGGCAGCAAATTATAATGGTGCTTACAGTGTTGTTGGCTGCTGTGGGAGCCGCCGGTATCCCGATGGCCGGTATCGTGATGATGGCGGTGGTGCTGGATGCCGTGGGATTGCCCCGCGAAGGGATTGGTATTGTATTGGCCGTACAACAATTATGTGATATGGCACGAACGACCATTAATGTGTATGGCGATATGTGTGTTGCTGTGATTGTCGCGAAAACGGAAGGGGAGGAGTTGACGATTTAAGAAATTGCTCGTATTTCGTAAAAAGATTAACAGAGGACGATTCGGTCGTACCCGCCTGAATGACTTTAGCCTATATGCCGTTATTTTATCCCCGAAGGGGATATATGTTAATAATCACGGGTAATACTTCGCTTACCCACAGTTATACATATATTACTACTTCGTGATAAGCAATTTCAAGTCCCATCCAATTTAGATGCGTTTGCTCTGAAACAACCGCGGCGGAGCTTTCTACATTCATTATAAAGTCCTATCTTTGCAGAAATTATTTACTTAGATATTAAAAAAGCTATGGCAAAAAAGAAAAAAGATATGCTGAAAGAAATCGTAAAGCATATCGACATTACGAAGATTGATGCGCGTCCGATAATCGATGCTATGCGCGATATGTCTTTCTCGTCACGCGATACGGCGAATGCTGCCGATATTCTGCAATTGATGATTAAAGATAACAATTGCAGCAACTGGCTGACATTGGCCGGAAGTACCAGCGCCGGCGGATGTATGCAGGTATATGTAGATATGGTGCGCTTCAATATGATTGATTGTATCGTTTCCACCGGAGCCTCGATTATTGACATGGATTTTTTCGAAGCGTTGGGATACAAGCACTACAAAGGATCGCAATTTGTGGACGACAAGGTGTTGCGAGGGAACTACATCGACCGTATTTACGATACTTATATTGATGAGGAAGAGTTGCAGGCATGCGATGCTACTATCAAGAAAATAGCCGATAGCTTGGAGCCGCGCCCTTACTCCTCGCGTGAATTTATTTGGGAAATCGGGAAATGGCTGACGAAAAATTCTAAAAAGAAAAATTCGTTATTGCAAACATGTTATGAATACAATGTGCCTGTTTTTGCGCCGGCTTTCAGCGATTGCAGCGCCGGCTTCGGCTTGGTGATGCATCAGGTAGAACGCAAAAAAGCAGGAAAACCCTACATGACAATTGATTCGGTTGCCGATTTCCGCGAATTGACCGATATTAAGATTGCTTGTAAGAGCACCGGATTATTTATGGTAGGCGGTGGTGTACCGAAAAATTTTGCACAAGATACCGTAGTATGTGCCGAATGTTTAGGCATTGATGCTCCGATGCACCAATATGCCGTACAAATCACGGTAGCCGATGTGCGCGACGGCGCTTGTTCCAGTTCTACCTTAAAAGAAGCTTCATCATGGGGGAAAGTGGAAACGGTGCACGAACAAATGGTATATGCCGAAGCTACTACTGTTGTGCCTTTGATTTCCAGCTATGCGTATCATCAAGGCGATTGGAAAAAACGGAAAAAATATGAGTGGGCAAAACTTTTCTCGAAAGATGAAAAGAAACCCGCCAAGAAGAAATAGACCTTCTACAATTAAGTAAAGCCTCCCGCAAGGAGGCTTTCTATTTTATCGGAACAGGTAAGCTATCTGTCGAAAAACGGGCTTTTGGCCGAACAACTCAGCGGAATGCCGAAAGCCACATGAATATCTTCATTAAAGAAATTGAGTGCAATGGCCGCTTTTCCGGCGCTGAACATAATGCGGCTGTCTGTGTGAAACTGGGCGGCAGTGGCGGCAGCCGAGCCTAAAGCGATTCCTAAATCCATCGTATTCATGGCGCAAGGCACATCGGGTGCGGTAAGTTTGTTATCGCAATTTCCCATGCCGCACATGCCGCAATGATTCAACCGGCGCGGCTCGATGCGTGTGCCGACAAGCACCGCGGCTTGCGATACACGCACGCACTTGGCATCGCGAATAAAGAATGCCGTGTCGGTGCGCTGGCCGATTTCTTCCATCTTGTCGGCTAATTTTTGCAGGTTGTCGTCGAATAAGGAAAGTATAATTAAACTGTCGCAACCGCGGGCTTTGGGTGCGGTGCGTGCGGCCAGCATCATTTGTTCGGCAACTTGTTGTACGGCCCTGCGGCGCGAAGCGGATTCTTTGACTATCATAAAACGATACGGTTTGTTTTGTACAAATGTAGTGAAAATGTAGCAAAAGAAAAACCCCGGCAGAAAACGCGCATCTGCCGGGGTTCGAGTTGTACTGTTGTAGCTTACTTGCTCATCGTCAAGTTAAGGGACATGTTGTTGACAGGAGTCAATTTTACCACCTTTGTTTCGTATGAGATTAATTCTACTTTTACTTCGCATTGCCCGGGAACGACCTCTGTGATGGTATAGTTCCCGTCGAGGTCGGTGTAAATGCTCTTGCCGGAACCACACACTTTCAGCAATACGCCGGCCAACGGTTCATTGGTGTCCTTGTCGAGGATGCGCCCGGTAATCGTGTATGTTTTTGCAGGAGCAGCTTCGGCTGTTTCTTTTTTACTGTTTTCATTTTTTGCAGTAGCCCATGTTACGCTGCTTACACAAATTGCCGACAGGCACATGATGCGGCAGAGGAGGCGGAAAAAACTTGTTTTCATATTCGTTGTTTTTAAAATTATAATAGTCGTTTTGTTTGATGCCGCAAAGATAAAGGGCTTGTGTTAAGTGAGTGTTAACGAAAATTGAAATTTAATTTATCGAATTGTTATACGAATGTAAAATCGGTATTACTCATATTTTTTCTGAGAGGACAGCTTTCCGTGCTCGTCCCACATCAGCCAGGTGCCGGTACGTTTGCCGTTCTCGTAGAACATTTCGTAGCGTTTGGTGCCGCTGTCGTCCCACACGATCCATTTGCCGTCTTTTTGGTTTTCGTTATAAGATGCCTCGGCAATCAACGAGCCTTTGGCGTTGTATGTTTTCCATACGCCGTGAAACAATCCGTTTTTATAATTACGTATTTCCTCCGTTTGTCCCGATTCGAAGTAAGACACATATTCCCCGTCGATGCGGCCTTCTGAAAGTTGCATCGATAATTTTTTCTGCCCGTTGCTGTAATACTCTTCATACTTGCCGGTGTAGCGTTTTTCCATCGTGGGCGAAGTATAATACAAGTTGTCGTCGCCAATGGTGATTTGTGCAAAAGCCGGACAGGCCGCAAAGCATAAAAGGCACGCGATGATTATTTTTTGATAGTTCATGATGTTTGATTTTTTGTAATGAAACATTTGGTGCTCTTGTTATTTTTCTAAAATCTTCCGTAGCGTGGCTTTTTCCGTTTCGCCTACGCCCAATGCCTGCTGCAGGTAATGGTCGATGCTGCCGTATTGCTTTTCGATTTCATCTTTGGCGGCATTGAGGTACGAAGCTTTGACTCCACTCATCATTTTTACCACCGGAAGCGCTTGTTCCGGAACATTTGTAAACATCTCGAGTGACGAAGGTTTCAGGTATTCGTTGGTAAGCAGATAATCGCTCATAATAGTGTTCCAATCCACTCCCAAAGCGCTTAACACCATTGCTGCGGCAAAGCCTGTGCGATCTTTTCCGGCTGTGCAATGAAACACTACCGGATAATTATTTTTATCCAATAAAATTTTGAAGAAATCCTTGTATTGCTCCGTAAATTCCGTGCAGAAACGCCGGTTGGCTGTTTCCATAAAACCTGTACACTGCAAGCTGTCCAACTCGCCTGACATGATTTGTTGCATGATGGTGCGGGTCGAATCATGGCTGCCGGCATCAATGGGTAAGCGCACCATGTTTGCGCTTTCGGGCAGGCGCGAGGGGTCTTTGCGCACTTCTTCGTCGTCGCGGAAATCGACCACCGTTTTGATTTTCATTGCGCGAAGCGTGGACACGTCGGCATCGGTCAGTTGCGATAGTTTTTGGGAACGAAACAAGGTTTTCCATTTGGTTGCTTTTCCATCGCCGGTTTTGTAGCCGCCCAAATCGCGGAAATTGGCAGCGCCTTCGAGGAACCCGGCGCGTTGTTGCGGCGTTTCTTTTTGTTCGCACGAGGCAAACAGGACAATGGATAAAGCGAAGAGTAAAAATTTTTTCATGATATAGTGTAATTTAAATTTTGTTGTTTTTGTATTTCTTCTCCCCTTTGGGGAGGCTGGGTGGGGCTGTGTTCTAAAATATATTCCACCGTATTCCGGCCTGTCCGCGAATAGCCGACCACTCTATGTCTTTCGTGCGCTCCTTGTCGCCGAGATACATGCGTACCGGCGCATTGGTCAGGTTTTGCACTTCGGCGAATATACGCAAATGTTTATTGAATGCGTAGGATGCTGCCGCATCGAGGCTGAAATAATTATCCGTCCACGTCCATAGTTCTTTTGAAAGCGATTGGTTGAACGCTTCGAGCGATTTGCCGCGGAAATTACCGGCCAGTTTTACCGTCAAGCCGTTCAATTCATAATACAGGGTAGCGTTGAACAGGTGGTTCGATTGGTTGGGCAATGGCGTTGTTACATTAATTATCCCGGTACTCAGGTAACAGGGAATCTCGGCTTTCGACCATATTCCGGTGTAGTTTAATTCTACGCCGAAACCTTTGAGAAACCCGGGCAACATATCGAAACGGCGGTTGAAGGCCAGTTCCAATCCGGCTAATTGTGCTTTGGTTGCCAAATTTTTCGCTTCCGATACATAATATGTTTCGCCGCTGATGGTTTCGTATCCTTTGCTGCTGTAAATCAAATCGTCGATAATTTTGTAAAACACTCCGCCCGATACTAATCCGATGTTTCCGAAAAAGTGTTCGAACATCACATCGAAATTATGTGCAAATGTCGGTTGTATAGCGGCGTTTCCGCGCGATATGGTTTTAGTGGAACCGGTGGCGTCTATCACTTCGGCGGGTGTAATGTCCGAGAACAGCGGGCGGATGAATGTCCGCGTGTAGGCGGCGCGCAGGTTGGTGAACTCGCTAATCGAATATTTTGCCAGCAACATCGGCAGCAGCGCGTTATAATTATTTTCAAGTGTCGAGGGCGACAGCGAAGCGGTTCCCTTGTCATATTTCTGCCCGTAGAGCGTGGTTTGCGTATATTCATTGCGTACGCCGCCATAGAGTTTAAGGTTCGGGGTTACGTCCCACGTGGCCATGATATAGGCTGCCGTTACGTTTTCGCGGCCATGATAATTATTGGTGGAGTCGGCAGCCGAGGCTCTGCTGATGAATCCGTTTTTTGCTACGGCGTCGGCCGCCACATTTTCCATGGCGCTGCTTGAGGGTGGATTTATGATATAGCCGCTGTAGTCCACTTTTGCTTGGTCGAAAAAATTATTCGTATTGGGAAATGTCCCGCGCCCTAAACTGTTTAGCATAGTGGGAGCGAAGCCGGGTGCCGAAGAATTTATCTGATAGGCCGTCGTAATATATTCGTACTCTTTTTCTTTGTTGCGGAATTTTCCACCGGCTTTTATTGATAAACGGTTGCTGGGGCTAAAGGTGATATTTGCTTGCGCTACGCGGTCTTCTTCCGTGTTGATAATCCGCATCATCGTCAAAGCGCTTAACATCAACGAGGCATCGCTCATGGCCACCGGAGTGTGTGCCTGTAGTTCGTCCGGCGCATCGCCGCTGCCGTCGGGCGAATCGAGCTTGCTGAATTTATAATTCTTTCCGTCGGAGTAAGTATATAATCCGCCGAAATTGGCGCCGCTTTGGATGAAAGTCATAATCGGCAAGCCGCGCATCGAAGCGTCGAGGTTGGCCGGTAGCGAGTTTATCTTGTACGACGTGTAGTAATCCGAAAAGGCCCAGTCGAATTTCCATTTAGGGTTGAACTCGTGCTTGCCGCCCACTTCTCCGCCATACAGCAAGGTGTTATATTTCGACTCGCGGTAGTTGTATTGATAACGATTATCATTATATAGAAAATACGATTCATATACTGGGCGTTCGTCCACAAAGTTGTCGAACAGCCCGCGCCCATAGATTTTATGTTGTGGATTGAAAGCATATTCCACTCCCAGATTCACGCCGTTCGTAGTACGCGAGCCCATGTAGCGTTTCAGCATCAGGCTTTTTATTGATTTTTGCAACACCGGGTCGGGCAACGCCGTGTTGAAATCGACCGTATATTCGTCCGTGCCCCAATGCCGTTTCCAGGTGGAAGCAGCCAGCACTACGCCTAATTTATTATGGAAAAAACGGTCGCCGTACACCCCCGAAAAGTTGTAAATAGCTTTTTGCGCCAACGCATTGTATCCGCCGGCGCCGCTGACTCCCAACGTGGTTTTGCCGGGAGCGGTGCGGGTGGCAAAATTGATGGACCCGCCAATGGCATCGGCTTCCATATCGGGTGTGAGCGCTTTCGATACTTCGGCAAACTCAATCAATTCCGAAGGAATGACGTCCAACACGGCCGAACGTCCGGCGCTCACATCGGAACTCGGAAGCCGTGTGCCGTTAAATAAAGTCGATGTCCAACTGAACGGCGTGCCGCGTACCGTAGCGCGGTCGGCCTCGCCATGGTAGCGCGCTACCGCCACGCCCGAAATGCGTTGCACAGCCTCGGCGGCATTGCGGTCGGGCAGTTTCCCGATGGCATCCGAAGCTAAGATGTCGGCAATGGCCGGCGACAATTTTTTCATATTATAGGCTTTCATTTGAGAGGGCGCCATCTCGCCGACTACTACCACTTCCTGCAATTGCACGCTGGCCGGTTGTAAGATAATTACGCCTACATTGTTTTCACCGGCTTTTATGTTTATTTCTTTTTCGTAGCTGTCATAGCCTATAAAACTGATGAGCAGGGTAATGTTTTCAACAGGCAGATTCGATAATATAAAATTCCCGTCGAGGTCGGTAATAGTATTGGTATAGCTGTCTTTTATACGTATGGTGGCGCCGGGAATCGTCCCCGAATCATCGGCAATTTGTCCTTTTACAATCGCTTTTTCGGTGCGCACCGCATTGGTTGCCGGGATTTGCGCTTGCATGGCAGTGCTTAAACAGCAGCATAGTACTAACAATAGGTAATGTTTCATAAAATATAATTGGTTTTTCGCCTGCAAAAGTAGATTTGCTGTGTTACCTCTTTGTTAATGAAGTGTTTTGTCTTTGTGAAAAATATATTAAGAAGATGTTATGAAGGTTGCTTATTTATTTCCTTATCATTATGTAACTTTGCGAGGTAGTATTTAAGTTATAAAGAAATGGCCGAATCACTGTTTATGCCGGAGAACGCCTCCAAAGAAGAGAAATACAAAACGCTTATCCCGCAAATAGCCGCATTGCTGCAAGGCGAACCCGACGAAGTCGCCAATATGGCGAATATTGCCGCCGTGCTGAAAGAAGCGTTTCAATTTTTTTGGTGCGGATTTTATGTAGTGAAAAACGGCGTGTTAGTGTTAGCCCCTTTTCAAGGCCCGCTGGCTTGCACGCGCATCGCGTACGGACGAGGTGTGTGCGGCACGGCTTGGAAAAATCGCGAAACGATCATTGTGCCCGATGTGGACCAATTTCCGGGGCACATTGCCTGCAGCTCCTTGTCGAAATCGGAAATCGTGGTGCCGGTTATGCGTAATGGCGAGGTGTATGCCGTGTTGGATGTGGACAGCGACGAAGTAAATTCGTTTGACGAAATGGACAACTATTACTTGAATAAAGTGGCGGAGTTGTTGGCAAAGTAAGCAGTGGGAAGCAAACAGTAAGCTGTCGAGGCCGTCATTGCGAGCGAAGTGTCCCGTCATTGCGAGCGAAGCGAAGCAATCTTATCCTAATGAATAGATTGCTTCGCTTCGCTCGCAATGACGGCGTTTTTTCCTTGCACCTTTGTTCGGATTACTTCATCAGTTTTTTGATTTCGCAATCATAGTTGTCGCAGCCGGCGCATTTATTTTCCTGCTTCTTCGAGAAAAGCGGTTTTATCATTTTATATCCTATGATAGCAACGGCTGTTCCTACAATGCAATATGTGATAATATCCAACATCCTTTTGTTTATTGCGATTTTCTTTTGTCATTCTGAGCATAGCGAAGAATCTGTACTCTGTTACCTTTTAAACTTGAAATTCTTCGCTATGCTCAGAATGACAAGGGAGAGATTCTTCTTTATACAAATCTATGTGTTTTTATACATAAAAACAGAACATGCATAAACCGTTCCTAAAATAAACTACCTATCTGGAACACGGCGAATGAAACAAGGTAAGCCAACGTGCACGTATATAAAATAGTAAATACCGCCCATTTCCAACTGCCCGATTCCTTTTTAATGGCCGCTATCACGGCAATACACGGGAAGTAAATCAACACAAACAGCATGAAACTGATGGCTACCAATGGCGTAAATACTTTTTCGCCGGAAGGATACGTTTGCGCTTGTATTTTCTCTTCCAGCGCCTCGGGATGATCCACGGCATCTTCCACCTGATAAAGCACACCCAGCGTTCCCATAGTGAGTTCTTTGGCTGCTACGCCGGTAATGACGGCAACACTCATTTTCCAATCGAAACCCAACGGGGCCATTGCCGGAACAATGAAACGCCCGAATTGCCCGATGTAGGAATATTCCTGTTGAGCGGTGCGCATTTCTTTGTGCAGACTGTCGATTTGCATGGATACAGCGGCTTGTGCCGCTTCGTTGTTAAGGGTTGCTTTGGCGTTCTCCAATTGGGTAACCTGTGCTTGGTAAGCATCCGATTTTTGGTTGTGGCGCGGGAAGTAATTCAACGCCCAGATAATGATGGAGGCTAGCATCACAATACCGCCTATTTTTCGCAGGTATTGTGCCGTGCGGCTCCACAAATGTTTCAATATCGAACGTTTGGTAGGAATGCGGTAGGGAGGAAGTTCCATCACAAACGGAATGTCCGCTTTCTTGAATACCAATTTGCTGAACAATAGGGCGGTAATAACAGCCAGCAGTATTCCGATGCCGTACAACGAGAATAACATTAAGCCCTGTTGCCAGGCATGTGTGAATAATGCCCCGATGAATAAAATATACACCGGCAATCGTGCGGTACACGACATGAACGGCGTTATCAACATCGTGATGATACGGTTGTTTCGGCTTTCGATAATCCGCGTGGAAAGAATGGCCGGCACATTGCAGCCAAAGCCCATCAGCAGCGGGATCATCGACTTGCCGTGCAGGCCGATTTTGTGCATCACTTTATCCATAATGAAAACCGCCCGCGCCATGTAGCCCGTGTCTTCCATGATGGAAATGAAAAAATAGAGTAATATGATGAACGGCAGGAATACGATGACACCGCCCACGCCGCCTAAAATGCCGTCTATCAGCAAATCTTTAAACATCCCATCGGGCAATCCGTTGCCGAGTACAACCGATAACCACTTCACGCCGTCTTCAATCCATCCCTGAGGATAAGCGCCGAGGAAAAACGTAATATAAAACGTAAGCGCCATAAAGGCTACGAAAATCGGAATACCCCAGAACTTATGCGTAAGCACTTTATCAATCCGTTCGCTTTTGCTTTTTTTCTCTTTGTTGGCAGGCAAGGTGTAGGTCTCTTTCAACGCGCCGGCAATAAATCCGTACTTGGCATCGGTTATGGCGCTTTCGGAATCCTCATGCAGCGTAGCTTCTATCTTCCCGATTTCGTGCTGCGCGGTTTCCATAATTTCTTTGCCGTTCGACAGCATGGCCGCCTTGTTGTACGCATCCGCATCTTTCTCCAGCAATTTAATGGCTATGAAGCGCGACGATATCCTGTCCAATATATTATAGTTGGCGGGGCAACGCAACTTTTCCTGTATTTTTTCGATGCCTTCCTCAATCGTTGCGCCGTAATAGATATGTATATGCCGTAGCGTATCGTTTTGGTCTTCATACACTCGTATGACTTCTTCCAGCAAATCGTCCAAGCCTTTGCCCTTGTTGCCCACCGTGGGAATAAACGGAATGCCGAGTAATGTTCCTAACGTTTTATAGTCTAACGACGCATTGCTTGCTTGAAATTCATCGAACATATTCAACGCCGCAATTACCTTGACGTCCATATCGATTAATTGTGTGGTGAGGAACAGGTTCCGTTCCAGATTCGTGGCGTCGAGCACATTGACAACAATGTCCGGCGTATTGTCGATAATGAATTTCCGCACGTACAATTCTTCGGGGCTGAAAGCCGTCATGGAATACGTGCCGGGAAGGTCTGTTACCTGAAACGTATAGTCCCGCAATTTGAACCGTGCCTCTTTCGCTTCCACCGTTACGCCGCTGTAGTTTCCCACACGTTCCGACGAGCCGGAAGCCAAATTAAACAGCGTGGTTTTACCCGAATTGGGATTTCCGACAAAGGCAATCGTTATATTTTTCTTTTGAATATTAACTTTTTGGGTGATGTATGCGGAGCCCCTTGTTTCGGGAGTGCTTGTTTTTTTTGCTTCATATTCGCTATTGGATTCCAGCGGGACAATGTCTATCAATTGGGCTTCACTATTCCGTAACGATACGTGGTATCCCATAATATGGTACTCGACCGGGTCTTGCAACGGCGCTTTTTGTATTACGGAAACTTCTTGTCCCACAATAAAGCCCATTTCCATAATACGCTTGCGGAATCCCCCGCGTCCCTTTACCTTGGTAATAATTCCCCGTTCGTTCGGATGGAGTGCTGCTAAAGTCATACTAAACTACTATCTGCTATATCCTGATATCCTGAATCAACCGACTTTCGACAGGGGTTGATTTCATTCTTTCCATCTTATTAAATTGATATATAAATAATTATATTTTGCTTTTTATTAATGGATTACAAAGATACGAAGAATTTATGTGTTGAAAACTTTTTTAGCAACATATTGGTAGGTTTCTGCAAAAATTATTACTTTGCATAGTTTTGTAAAAATCAAAAAAAATGAACGTTGATGTAATTTTAGGTTTGCAGTGGGGCGACGAGGGGAAAGGGAAAATAGTAGATGTGTTGACCCCTGCATACAAGGTAATTGCTCGTTTTCAAGGAGGTCCTAACGCAGGGCACTCATTGGAATTCGAGGATAAAAAAATTGTTTTACACACTATTCCTTCGGGAATTTTCCACGAGCGGGTTGCCAATATTATCGGCAACGGCGTGGTGATTGACCCGGTTATTTTGATGGAAGAAGTGGCCGAATTGAAAAAATTCGGAGTGGATGTGATCAAACGCCTTCAAATTTCCAAAAAGGCGCATTTGATTTTGCCCACGCACCGCATTATCGACGCGGCTTCGGAAGCAGCCAAAGGAAAAACAAAAATCGGCTCCACGCTGAAAGGCATCGGGCCGACTTATATGGATAAAACGGGGCGCAACGGATTGCGCGTAGGCGATACCCTGTCGCCGGCTTTTATGGAGCGCTATACGGCGTTGAAGAATAAGCATATCGAATTCCTGAAGCAATTCGACTATCAATATGAAATCGGAGATTACGAAAAGCAATGGCTGCAAAGCATCGAAGCAATGCGGGCATTTACTTTTATCGAAAGCGAATATGTGATTAATGCCTGCCTGAAAGACGGAAAACGCGTGCTGGCCGAAGGGGCGCAAGGCTCGCTGCTCGATATTGATTTCGGATCGTATCCCTATGTTACTTCCTCCAATACGGTTTGTGCCGGCGTGTGTACCGGTTTGGGCGTTCCGCCGAACAAAGTCGGAGAAGTGTCGGGAATTTTTAAAGCCTATTGCACTCGCGTAGGCAGCGGCCCGTTTCCCACGGAACTGAGTGACGAAACAGGCGAAGCATTGCGGCGTTTAGGCCACGAATTCGGCTCCACCACCGGCCGTCCGCGCCGCACCGGCTGGCTCGATTTGGTTGCCTTGAAATATTCCGTGATGCTGAGCGGCGTCACACAACTTATCATGACCAAAGCCGATGTGCTCGACACGTTCGACACCATCAAAGTAGCCGTGGCCTACAAAGTAAATGGCGTGGAAACCAAAGAGCTTCCGTTTGAAATAAACGAACCCGTGGAACCGGTTTACAAAGAAATGAAAGGGTGGAAACGTCCGATCAGCGACTTGCGCCGTGAAGAAGAGCTGCCTTTCGAGCTGATGAGCTATGTCCGTTTCATTGAAAAAGAAGTGGGAGTGCCTGTGAAGATTATTTCCGTGGGGCCCGACCGTTCGCAAACCATCATCCGGTAG
>JAVBOD010000081.1:0-39050 GCA_031551045.1 Bacteroidales bacterium | reverse complement strand
CCTTCCACCAAAGTATTGGCAAGTATCGGAATAATCATTCCGGATAGTGTGGCCGGGATAAAAAGGATGATAGTATTCCACTGTTCGGCCACATCGTAATTGGCCATGGGTTCAAAGCCTGCTTCTTGCACTACAAATGTTTTACACCACCACAATACGGGAATAACAAGAATAGAAGACATGACAGACGGCAAGGAAAATTTCCAAAGAACAGCTACAGTATCCTTACTGATAGTTCGCCAGGTAATGTCCTTTAAAGATTCTCTGGAGATGCTTGCCCGGATAGAGTAGTAATTTAAAAGCCATAGTACAAGAGCTGATACAGCCATTCCTAACACTACACCTTTGATTCCGTAAAAATAAGCTCCTGCTGCCAGTAACACAAGCTGGACAAAGCCTTGGATAGAGGTATTTATAGCTATTGACTTAAAACGCTCGAATCCCGACAAAGCCCCGTTTTGAGCGCTGTTTAAAGCAATAAAAAGCAAAGCAATAGCTCCCAAACGTATGTCGCTTGTAAGGTACGGGGCTTGTAACGACTGGGTAGCTATTAAAGGAGCAAACAGGCATAAAAGAATGGCTATTAAGAAAGCAAAACCAACCGAAAAGTAATGAGAAAGAAGATATACTTCTTTTGTTTTGGTACTATCCGAATTCCGGTACAAGGCAATATAGCGAGAGGCGGTAAGGCCGATTCCTGCCCCTGCGAAAGATGCAAACATGATGATAGTAGAACGAATCATACCGAGTTCCCCATACTCCTGAGGGCCGAGTAAACGAGCTACTACAATAAATGCAAGCAGCATAAGCCCTTTCCCTATTACGTTCCCTATTACGGACCAAAAAGCTCCTGAAACTAGACGTGATCCAATATCAGAATTTCTAATCCTGTCACTAAATGTTTTTACTTGCATCCTTTTTATAACTCCGTCTCGTCACTCCCATATTACAGAAAGCAACTGCCGCGTTTTCTTCTGAAAACGGATTATTTTATTTCTTCCACATTTCCGCCCGGCACTTCAACCAACAAGTCGCAGCCCAGGCTTTCTATCTCAATGGCAACCCGGCAACTGCCACGATGCTCTGTTAATGTTCCTGTTAATCCTTGCAGGTTGCCCTGTTTAATCCGCACTTTTTGTCCTACGGGAAGAAGCGGCGTTGCAACTACATCCACGTTGCCGGCTCCGGCTTCTATGCGGCGGATAGCCTCCATCTCTTCTTCTCTTACCATTGCCGCTTGTCCGTTAAAGCGGACAACTCCCACAATATTTTCATTTCGTCCGGCAATAGCTGCTTGCGCTTTTGTACTATAGATGAATAAGTACGATTTAAAAAGCGGTTCCTGTATTTTCTTTTTCCGGTCGCTCCATTGTTTGACTACCGTGACACACGGAAGATACACTGTAAAACCTTGTTTTTCCAAATTTTCAGAAGCCTTCTTCTCTGCTCGGGGCTTAGTGTATAGCACCATCCATTGTTGTGTGTCTTTCGCATCGGGCGGCATAGCTGCAAAATAAGTACATATTTATGTACAAAGATAAGTACAAAAAACGAGCCAAACAAAACGATTTCTATACTACGCTTTTAAAATAGGCGATTGTTTTTATCAGTCCTTCTTCCAATTGTGTCTTTGGTTCCCAAGCTCCCAATTTTTCTTTTGCAAGCGAAATGTCCGGTTGGCGTTGCTTAGGGTCGTCGGAAGGAAGCGGTAAATGTACGATTTTTGATTTCGAGTTGGTGAGTTTTAATACCCATTGTGCCAATTCCAAAATGGTGAATTCGTTCGGATTGCCGGTATTTACCGGGCCAATGAAATCGTCGCCGGTAGCCATCATGCGAATCATCGCCTCCAGCAAATCGTCCACATATTGAAAACTGCGGGTTTGCGATCCGTTGCCATAAATCGTGATGTCTTTTCCCTGCAGCGCTTGAATAATGAAATTGGAAACTACCCGTCCATCGTTTGGATGCATGCGGGGGCCGTAAGTATTGAATATGCGGATGATTTTTATGCGCACGCCGTTTTGGCGGTGATAATCCATGAACAATGTTTCGGCACAGCGTTTACCTTCGTCGTAGCACGAGCGGATACCAACGGGATTCACATTTCCCCAATAACTTTCGGATTGCGGATGCACATGCGGGTCGCCGTACACTTCGCTGGTAGAAGCTTGCAATATTTTTGCTTTGGTACGTTTTGCCAAACCCAGCATATTGATAGCACCCATCACCGATGTTTTAATGGTTTTGATGGCGTTGTATTGATAATGTATCGGCGATGCGGGGCAGGCTAAATTGTAGATTTCATCGACTTCCGCCATGAACGGATTAATGACGTCGTGACGCACCAGTTCAAAACGGGGATTATCTATTAAATGAAGAATATTATTGCGGGATCCGGTAAAATAATTATCCAGACAAATAACTTCATTTCCTTCCCGCAGCAAGCGTTCACACAAGTGCGAGCCAATAAAGCCGGCGCCGCCGGTAACCAAAATTCTTCGCATATAAGTCAAATTATTTAGTCGTTAAAATTCTGCAATCTGTGAAGCTCATTTAATTCGTAAAATGCGGAGCTGTTCCTAATCCGTAATATATAAATCCCTCCCTGTTTAATGCTGTTCCTTCATAGATATTTCTTCCGTCGAAAATAACAGGTGTACGCATGGTTTGTTTGATGATTTCCCAATCGGGCAAGCGAAATTCTTTCCATTCGGTTACCAATAAAATGGCATCGGCGTTGGCAACGGTGTCATAGATATCTTTTCCGTAAGTTACTTTATCGCCTATAATACGCTTCGCCTCATGTATGGCCACAGGGTCGAACACGCGTACCTTGCAGCCGGCAGCCAGTAACTTATCGATGAGTACTAACGATGGGGCTTCGCGCATATCGTCGGTTTGCGGTTTGAAAGAAAGCCCCCAGAGCGCAATGGTTTTGCCGCGCAAATTACCGTCGAAATGTTTATAGAGTTTTTGATACAGCACTTCTTTTTGCATTTCGTTCACTTCTTCTACGGCTTGCAAAACCCGCATGTCGTAGCCATTTTCGGCGGCTGTTTTAATCAATGCTTTCACATCTTTCGGGAAACACGAACCGCCGTATCCGCAGCCGGGATAAAGGAATTGGGGTCCAATGCGCGGGTCGCTGCCGATTCCTTTGCGTACTTCGTGTACGTTTGCACCCAAGCGTTCACAAAGGTTGGCAATGTCGTTCATGAAGCTGATGCGTGTAGCCAACATCGCGTTGGCGGCATATTTTGTCATTTCTGCCGACGCCACGTCCATAAAAAGTACCGGATGTCCGTTCAGCGTAAATGGTTTATAGAGCTGCTCCATCAAACTTTTTGCTTTGTCGCTGTCCACACCCACCACAATACGGTCGGGGCGCATAAAATCATCGATAGCAGCGCCTTCTTTCAGAAATTCGGGATTGGACGCCACATCAAAAGGAATTTCTACATTCCGCTTTTTTAATTCGCCGGCAATGGCGTTCCGTACCAATTCGGCCGTTCCCACAGGCACCGTGCTTTTGGTAACAAACAAAATATATTTTTTCATATTTTGTCCTACCGTACATGCTACGTCCAACACATATTTTAAATCGGCGCTGCCGTTTTCATCGGGTGGCGTTCCAACGGCGCTGAAGACAATATCTGTATCGTTGATTACAGAGGCTAAATCGGTGCCGAAGTGTAAGCGCCCCGAGGCTACATTTTTATGAACCAAACTGTCCAGCCCGGGCTCATAGATAGGAATTTCTCCTTGGTTCAGACGGTCGATTTTCCTGGTATCGATATCAATACATTGCACATGCACGCCCATTTCCGCAAAGCAAGTTCCTGAAACCAACCCGACATAGCCGGTACCCACTATTGTAATCTTCATACTTTTCTGAATTTTGCAAATTATCTATTAATGTACATTTTTTCATAATAGCCCTGATAATCGCCACTGGTAACCCTGTCCAGCCATTGTTGATTATCCAAATACCATTTCACGGTGAGTTCCAATCCTTCGGCAAATTGTAAAGAGGGTTCCCATCCTAACTCATTTTTTAATTTGCTGGAATCGATTGCGTAGCGTAAATCATGCCCGGCGCGGTCGGTAACGTAAGTAAGTAATTTTTCAGAAGCGCCTTCGGGGCGGCCGAGCAAACGGTCAACGGTCTTTATCATCAAGCGGATTAAATCAATATTTTTCCATTCATTGAAACCTCCGATGTTGTAGGTGTCACCTATTTTCCCGTTATGGAATATGATGTCGATAGCCCGGGCGTGATCTTCCACAAATAACCAGTCGCGTACATTTTCACCTTTTCCATATACCGGGAGCGGTTTGTTATGACGAATATTGTTAATGAAGAGAGGAATTAATTTCTCGGGAAATTGGTAAGGCCCATAATTATTCGAACAATTGCTAATCAGTATCGGCAATTTGTAAGTGTTGTGAAAAGCCCGTACAAAATGGTCGGAACCGGCTTTTGACGCCGAGTAGGGCGATTTCGGGTCGTAAGGTGTAGTTTCTACAAAAAATCCTCCATGCTCCAGCGAACCGTAAACTTCATCGGTAGAAACGTGATAGAAACGCTTGCCCTCCATATTTCCTTTCCAATATTCTTTGGCTGCTTGTAAAAGGGTCAACGTGCCTAACACATTTGTTTTTGCAAAAATAAACGGGTCGGTAATCGAACGATCTACATGCGATTCGGCGGCCAAATGAATTACGTCGGTAATGGCGTATTCCGTGAATATTTTTTTAATCTGTTCGTAATCGCAGATATCCGCTTTCACAAATTTATAATTGGATTTTTGTTCGATGTCCTTCAGGTTCTCCAAATTTCCGGCATAGGTCAGATTATCCAAATTTACAATCGTATAATCGGGATATTTATTTACAAATAATCGCACTACATGCGAACCGATAAATCCGGCGCCGCCGGTGATTAAGATGTTTTTCATATTGTGAGTTTTTTATAGGAGAATTGGCCGTTGAAAAATGGAGCATGCTTGTATCTCGCCTTTTCAATTCTCAGTTTTCCATTTTCAATTCTTTAAACAACGGAGCTATTTTATCCTTTTCCGATAACAAAACATGCTCGGCCGGCAATTGCCAGTCAATGCCAAGCGCCGCATCGTCAAACCGGATACTGCGTTCGGCTTGCGGTGCATAAACATTATCGACTTTATAGATGAAAACAGCGGTTTCACTCAGTACGGCAAAACCATGCGCCATGCCGCGCGGAACAAACATCTGGCGTTTGTTTTCGGCGCTCAATTCCACGGCCACATGCTTCCCAAATGTGGGAGAACCGCGGCGGATATCGACAACGACATCCTGTACTTTTCCTTGAATGACGCGTACCAGCTTGGCCTGTTCAAAAGGCGGCAACTGGTAGTGTAAGCCGCGTAATACTCCGTACGACGATTTCGATTCGTTATCCTGTATAAAATTTATATTGCCTGCGTGCTTTTCAAAAAGGTCTTGCCGGAACGATTCCATGAAATAACCGCGGGCATCGGTATGTACTTTCGGTTCAATAATCCAAACGCCTTTTATACTTGTTTCGGTAAACACCATTACTTATTTGCTTATCTGTTTATTTGATGATTTGTTTATTTGTTGGTTGGCTACCGGTTTTCTGCTAACATCAACAAGTAGTTCCCGTATTCGGTTTTATTTAACGATTCTCCTAACTGCTGCAACTGTTTCGTATCAATCCACCCATTGCGCCAGGCAATTTCTTCGATACATGAAATATAAAATCCTTGGCGTTTCTGAATGGTTTCTACAAAGTTCGAAGCTTCCAGCATGCTGTCGGCATTGCCCGTGTCGAGCCATGCAAAGCCCCGCCCGAACAATTCTACATTCAATGTTTTTTCTTCCAAATAAACGCGGTTCAAATCCGTTATTTCCAGTTCGCCCCGTTTGGAAGGTTTAAGTTTTTTTGCTTTTTCCACCACCGTATGATCGTAGAAATATAAACCCGGAATAGCGTAGTTCGATTTTGGTTGCGCCGGTTTTTCTTCCAATGAAATTACTTTTCCGGAAGCATCAAACTCTACGACACCATAGGCACGCGGGTCTCTCACGAAATAGCCGAAAATGCATGCGCCTTTCGTTTTCACACTTTCGGTGGCGTTGCCCAGCATCGCCGAAAATTTTTGCCCGAAAAAAATATTATCGCCCAATACTAAGGCGCCTCCTTCTCCATCGAGGAATTTTTCTCCTAAAATGAAGGCTTCGGCTAAACCATTAGGCTTTTCCTGAATCACATATTCGAATCTCATGCCGAGGTTTTCGCCGCTACCGAGCAATTCCCGGAACATCGGTAAATCACGCGGGGTGGAAATTATCAACACTTCGCGAATACCTGACAGCATTAACGTGGAGAGGGGATAATAAATCATCGGCTTGTCGTACACCGGCATGATTTGTTTCGAAATGGCTTTCGATAACGGGAATAGCCTGGTGGCGCTACCGCCGGCTAAAATAATTCCTTTCATAAATTAAACTAATAGTTAAAAACTCTATCATACAAAGGTACCGAAAAGTGAGCGAATAAAAAAATCAGTTGTTTTTTTATCATCTCGGAATAAAGTTGTACCTTTACATATTTAAAACTGACGATATGCCTATGTTACCAAAATCTACTCGTGTTGTAAATGAAGGATTGACTTTTGATGATGTTTTACTTGTTCCTGCCCGTTCGGAAGTGCTTCCGCGCGAAGTGCTTTTGGGCACTAAATTCTCCCGGAACATTCAATTAAGCGCTCCGATTGTATCGGCTGCTATGGATACCGTTACCGAAGCGGCGCTGGCTATAGCTATTGCGCGCGAAGGCGGAATCGGCGTGATTCATAAAAATATGCCGATTGAAAATCAAGTGGAACAAGTGCGTAAAGTTAAACGTGCCGAAAACGGCATGATTTATGACCCTATTACCATACACCGGGATGCAACGGTGGGCGATGCATTGAAGTTGATGCGCGAAAACAAAATCGGTGGCATTCCGGTGGTTGACGAAGCCCAAAAATTAATAGGTATTGTAACCAACCGCGATTTACGGTTTCAGGAAAACATGAGCACTCCGATTAGTTCGGTAATGACCGGCGAAAATCTGATTGTGACACGTAAAGGGACGGATTTGCAGCAAGCCACCAGTTTGCTGAAACAATATAAAATCGAGAAATTGCCGGTGGTGGATGAAGCCGGGAAATTAGTAGGTTTATTGACTTTTAAAGATATTACCAAAATTAAAGATAATCCCGGCGCAAGCAAGGACAGTAAAGGCCGTCTGCGTGTAGCGGCGGCGGTGGGAATAAATGCCCATACGCTGCAATCGGTAGAGGCGTTGGTTGCTGTGGGAGTCGATGCCGTGGTGATTGACACGGCGCATGGCCACTCTATTTATGTTCCGGAAATGTTGAAGAACGTAAAAAAAGCCTTCCCGAATGTGGATGTGGTTGTTGGGAATATAGCCACTGCCGCTGCCGCGAGAGAATTGGTGGCAAGCGGAGCTGACGCGGTGAAAGTAGGTATTGGGCCGGGTTCCATATGCACCACGCGGGTGGTAGCCGGCGTGGGTGTGCCGCAGTTGACGGCCATTTTTGAAGTGGCCGACGCCATTAAGGGATCCGGTGTTCCGGTAATTGCCGATGGCGGTATCCGTTATTCCGGCGATATTGTGAAAGCCTTGGCGGCCGGTGCCGATACGGTAATGGCCGGTTCGCTGTTTGCCGGAGTGGAAGAGTCGCCCGGAGATACCATTATTTTGAACGGGCGCAAATTCAAATCATATCGCGGAATGGGTTCGCTGGAAGCCATGCAGAAAGGCTCGAAAGACCGCTATTTTCAAGATATGGAAGAAGACATCAAAAAATTAGTGCCGGAAGGAATCGTTGCGCAAGTGCCGTATAAAGGAACATTGGCCGAAGTATTCTATCAATTATTGGGCGGTCTGCGGGCCGGTATGGGCTATTGCGGCGCCAAAGATTTGGCTGCGCTGGCCACCGCTGAATTTATGCGCATAACGGCAGCCGGCGTGGTGGAAAGCCATCCGCACGATGTGACGATTACCAGTGAAGCCCCTAACTACAGCCGCTGATGAAAAAATTTTTACTCATTATAGTATGTTTCTGGCTTGTTTCTTGCAATTCATCTGATAATGATGATAAAGGAAGAAAAATTGCTGAAGTCGGAACTCACATATTATGGGAATCGGACGTGAAAGGAATATTTCTTCCGAATATTACCAAGGAAGACAGCCTGCATCTGTTGAACACATTTGTAAATAATTGGGCACGAAAACAATTATTAGCTTCCTTGGCCGAACAACAACTCTCCGAGGATCAGAAGAACGTGTCGCAAGAACTGGATGATTATCGCCTGTCGTTGTTGATTTTTCGATATGAAAAAGTGTACATGGAACAACGCTTGAATATCGAGGTGTCGGAAGAAGAAATAGAAAAATTCTATAAAGACTATCCGGAGAATTTTGTAGCGGTGACGCCGGTAGTGAAGGCTTTATACATAAAAATAAAGAAAGACTTGCCGGAATTAAAACATATTACAAAACTATTTCGTCTTAAGGATCCGAAAAATGTGATGCAGCTGGCGGTATTATGTGAAGGCACTGCCGAGCGGTTTACGGATTTTAATGAAGCGTGGATTGATTTTAATTATTTGCTGCAAGAATTGCCGAATGGAAAATATGAGGCCGTTTTATCACAACATTATCTTGAAACAGCTGACGATAAATATGTCTATCTTGTTTATTTGTACGATGTAGTGATGCCGGGGGCTACAGCCCCTTTGGTATATGAAAAAGAAAATATTCGCAGCATTATCCTGAATAAACGCCGGCAAGAAATCATTAAGTCATTGGAAAACTCGGTTTACAATGAAGGATTGAATCATAATAAAGTAAAAATATACATAGATAAAGAATAGTATGAAAAAAGTGAGACATTATCTGATTTTACCATTGCTTGTTATCATTACATGTACAACGGTTGCCCAGGACAAAGGAACGATTGACAAAGTGATAGCTGTAGTGGGTAATGAAATGATTATGCTTTCGGATTTGGAACAGGAAATTGCGATGGCTCGCTTTGGAGGAGTCATTTCCGAAACAAATATACGTTGCGAAAGATTAGAAAACTTATTGTTGCAAAAATTATTATTGGCACAAGCGCGTATAGATAGTTTGACCGTTAATGAAGAAGCCGTTGAAGCCGCGATTAACGAGCGTATTCGTAATATGATTATGAGTTTGGGAAGCGAAAAAGCGGTGGAGAAATATTTTAGAAAACCCATATTTAAAATCAAGGAAGACGCACGGAATGTCATGAGGGAGCAGAATCTAACACAGCAAATGAGGAGTCATTTGATACAAGGCGTAACCGTAACTCCCACCGAGGTGGAGACGTTTTACAAAAAAATGCCGAAAGACAGCTTGCCCTTGATTCCCGACCAATATACTATTCGCCAAATTGTATTGACACCTCCCGAAGGAAGCGCTAAATTTGAGGTACGCGAACGTTTGCTGGCCTTGCGCGAACGGATAGTGAACGGAGAAAAATTCAGTACGTTGGCAGTCATGTATTCGGAAGATCCCGGAAGTGCCAAACGAGGCGGGGAATATGGTTTATCGCCGGTAGATCAATACGCAAAGGCTTTCCGTGATGCGTTGATTACCTTGAAACCGGGACAAGTTTCTCCTATTGTAGAAACGGAATACGGTTTGCATATTATTCAATTGATAGAAAAACAAGGAAACGATATGGTAAACTTCCGCCATATTCTGATGAAACCGAAATACAGTGCAGAAGATAAAACGAAGGCTTTGACTCGTTTAGACAGCATTGCCGGCTTGGTGCGTGCCGATAGCATGTCGTTTACCGAGGCTGCTATGCGTTTCTCTCAAGATAAAGATACCCGGCTCAACGGAGGATTGGTAGTGAACCCTTATACCCTTTCGTCTCGCTTTGAAAAAGACCAATTAAACAGGCAAGATTATTTTGCTTTGCAGAAAATGAAGGAAGGCGATATTTCCGAATCTTTTGAAGCGCAGGATAACATGGGGCAAACGCAGTATAAAATTATTCAATTAGTCTCCTATATTCCCTCGCATCCGGCAAGCTTTAAGGACGATTATACGCTTGTGCAAAATCTGGCGCTCAGTGACCGGCAGCAGGTTGCTTTTGAGGAATGGGTAAAGAAGAAACAAGCTTCGGCGCTTATCCGGATTGACCCGGAATATGCCGATTGTCATTTCGAGCGGCCCGGGTGGATTAAATAAAAGACTGGTAAGCTATAAGTAATGAAGCGCTTGCGCACACTATTGTCGGTATGTTGGGTGTTTGGGATATGTGCGGCATATGCCCAAACCGATACTTCATCGCGCAAGATAGTCGATCTTATTTGTGCCGACTTCATCCGAAGCATGCAATACGAGGGACGTCCTATCAACCGATTGATAGGAAATGTACAATTATTCCACAACGATACGTATATGTATTGTGATAGTGCTTATCTGTATTCCGGGTCGCGTTTCAAAGCTTTTGGCCATATTGTAATGATTAACAAAGATGGTGCGAAATTATACGGAGATTCTCTGTCGTATGACGGTAACATCAATATGGCACAAGTACGGGGAAAAATTGTTCGATTAGTGGATACTACGGCCGAATTGCGGACTTCGATATTGGATTTCGATACCAAGGATAATATCGGTTATTTTTACGAAGGAGGAACCATAACGAATAAGAATAGTTTATTGGAAAGCAAACGCGGGGTTTATTATTCCCGACAAAAGCTATTTGTCTTTCTGGATGAATTGGAAATGCGGGACACGACCTATATCATTCGATCCGATTCGTCGCACTATAATTCTGTGAGTGATATTGCTACCTTTTTTGGGAAAACAAATATTTGGCATAAGGATGGGTTCCTGTCCTGTTTTTATGGCCGGTTCGACCGGCAAAACGATTTTTTCCATTTTTCATCGGAAGCTTATTTACAAACAGCAACGCAAGAAATCTGGTCGGATAGCATGTACTACTACCGCCCTCTTCGAAAAGGCGATTTATATGGAAATGTCCAAGTCTTGGATACGGCTAAAAGTATGCTGGCTTTTGCCGATGAAGCACATATGCTGGAGGACCCGGAAAAAGTTACGCTCACCGAAAATCCTTCCATTGCCTATTATTCGGTGGATTCCACTTCGAAGCGCGACACATTGTTTTTACGTGGCGACACTATAAAACTTATCACCTATAAAAATCCGAAATATCTTCCGAAAGATACCGGCATACAACCGGACTCTTCTGGAAAAAAATCGCTGTCAGATACGATGTCGATAGTATCGACGCCTGTTGATACAAATGCTGAACCGCCACCTGTAGCCGTACTTCCGGATAGCTTGCAAGGGCATAAGGACACATTGCAGCAGTTGCCGGGAATGATCATTCAAGCGGATAGTTTATCACCACCAAATTCGTTAACTCATCATGCTTTGGGTGCGGACGTTTCTCTTCCGAAGGATACGGCAGCAAGGAAAATCAAGGCTCTTGCGGTGGGAAAAACCTCCGTAAAGCCTACACAAGCAGACACCCTTAAGATAATGGCCGATGACGTTATCCGTTATATAAAGGATTCGCTATGGAGAACGGAACATCCGGTAATACTGCTGGCAAAAAAAGACAGCGTGCCTCCTTCCGACACCATATTACGGAATGTTTATGCTTACCACCATGTGCAGGCCTACCGGGGCGATGTGCAAATGGTGTGTGATTCGTTGGTATATACAACGCTTGATTCTATTGCGCGTTTATACCGCCGGCCGGCTCTGTGGCACGGGACCTATCAAATTTCTTCGGACAGCATGTTTTTTTACACGCGGGAAAAGGAAATCACCAAGGCCGATTTCTTGTCGTCGGCATTCTTGTTGTTTTATGAGGAACTTCCGGAGGAAGACACTACGTATTACAATCAAGTAAAGGGGCGCGACATGCACGGTTATTTCCACGAAAATGAATTGTATCAATTCGATGTAGAAGGCGGTGCGCAGACGGTTTATTTTATGGTGGAGGATAGTTTGGTAGTAAATGCAGACCTTGCGGAGAGCCAGCGTTTCGAGGCTTCGGTGAAGAACCGGAAAATCCAACGGATGAAATACATTTCAAAAATTACCAGTGATATTTATCCCTTAGATCAAATACCGAAGGACAAATCGGTGTTAAAAGGCTTTGAGGTGCGCGAAGGCGAACGCCCCAAAACACGATTTGATGTGTGCCCGAGAATAATAAAAGCATCGAGACGTGAAGAGGTTTCACAAATCCCGATGCCTTCGTTTCCGATTACCGAATATATCGATATGCTCGATGGGAAGAAAAAGTTGAGCTTACCAAGCATAAAGCGGTAAGCCGCTCATCATGGCGTTTACTTCGGCTCTTACGCCGGCCAATACTTTTTCGTCGTCCGGATGGCTCAATGCTCTATCTGCAAATGTAGCGATAGCTTCCATTTGCGACTCTTTCAATCCGCGAGTGGTGATAGCAGCCGTTCCGACGCGGATACCCGATGTTTGGAATGCCGACCGCGTATCGAAGGGCACCATGTTTTTGTTCACGGTAATATCGGCCAATACCAGGCTTTTCTCTGCTTGTTTTCCGGTTAATTCAGGGAATTTCGGGCGCAGGTCAATCAACATCAAGTGATTGTCGGTTCCACCCGAGAATATTTTGTATCCTTTTTTTACAAAGGCTGCTGCCAAGGTAGCCGCATTTTTCTTCACTTGTGCTTGGTAGCTTTTATACTCCGGCTGCAACGCTTCATAGAACGAAACAGCTTTCGAGGCAATTACATGTTCCAGCGGCCCGCCTTGTACACCGGGGAATACGCTGGAGTTAATCACTGCCGACATTTTTTTAATCTCGCCTTTCGGTGTTTTGATTCCCCATGGATTTTCAAAATCTTTACCGATGATGATAATCCCTCCGCGCGGCCCACGCAATGTTTTGTGAGTAGTCGATGTTACGATGTGTGCATATTTCACGGGATTGTCCAATAAACCGGCAGCAATCAAACCGGCCGGGTGTGCCATGTCCACCATGAAAATAGCGCCTACCTTGTCGGCAATGGCACGCATGCGGGCATAGTCCCATTCGCGCGAGTAGGCCGATGCTCCGCCGATAATCAATTTCGGTTTGTGTTCCATGGCCATGCGTTCCATGTGCTCATAGTCCACCAAACCGGTGTCTTCTTTCACTCCATACGAAACGGCTTTGTACCAGATACCCGACATGTTTACGGGTGAACCGTGCGACAAGTGTCCGCCGTGTGCAAGGTCTAAGCCGAGAAATGTGTCGCCCGGTTTCATACAAGCCATAAATACCGCCATGTTGGCTTGGGCTCCGGAGTGCGGTTGCACGTTGGCGTATTCCGCTCCGAACAGTTGACACAAGCGGTCGATAGCGAGTTGTTCCGATAAATCGACCACTTCGCAGCCGCCATAGTAGCGTGCGCCGGGGTAGCCTTCGGCATATTTGTTGGTAAGCACGGAGCCCATAGCTTCAAGCACCTGCGGGCTGACAAAGTTTTCAGAAGCAATCAACTCGATACCGTGTAACTGGCGTTGTTGCTCTTTCTGAATGATGTCGAAAATTTGATTGTCGCGTTTCATTATATTTTGTTTAGATTGATATCTCGTTTGATTGTTTTGGTTGTGCTTTTTGTCATTCCGAGCAAAGCGAAGAATGACAATTACACTAATCTAACTGTAGTTAATCTGTACTAATCCGTGTAATCTGTGGTGTGGACTATTTCACCCTTTCGGCATAGGAACGTGTGCGGGTGTCCACTTTAATGCGTTCGCCTTGGTTGATGAAGAGCGGCACCATAATTTCCGCACCGGTTTCTATCGTCGCGCTTTTTTGGGCGTTGGTCGATGCCGTGTCTCCTTTCACCGCGGGCTCCGTATAGGTGATTTCCATTTCTACAAAAGGAGGGAGTTCGCAGGTAAGCACACGGTCTTCATCGGCGTGAATCATCATTTCCACATATTGGCCTTCTTTCATCAGGTCGGCATTATCCACCATTTCTTCCGGTAAATCTACTTGTTCGAATGTTTCGTTGTGCATGAAATGGAAGCCGCTTTCGTCTTTATATAAAAATTGGAAAGGGCGGCGTTCAATGCGTACTAAATCTACTTTTTCTCCGGCATTGAAAGTGTTTTCCAAGATACGCCCATTTTCAAGATTACGCATTTTTACCTTTACAAAAGCGCCTCCCTTGCCCGGTTTCACATGTTGAAACCATACGATAGAACAAGGTTTTCCATTAAAGTTAATACAAAGACCGTTTTTAAAATCTGAAGTTGTTGCCATATATAAAATTAAATTAAGACTATCTTACAAAGGTAGTGATTTTTAGGGAAAAGCAAACAGCGAGCGGCCTACTTTGAAGTTAGATATTTATAATATTCTTATTTTCTGAATAATAGATAGCTGCTATGAAAATTTGGTAATGCACAAAACGGATAAAAAAGAAGGCTGTTCAAAAGTATTTTCTTTGTGTAGCTACCCCTAAAAAGTACGCTATGATAAATTGCCGCTTCGTAGCGAAAATACGTTTTCAACGAAAACTTATACAGATACTTAGAACGGTTACTTCAATATTTCATCATATTCCACTTCTAATGGTTTATTGGCGATAAAATCATAGAGTGCAATCTGGCGTATTTGATAATAATAGTTCCAGTAATTACGTAAAGCAGCAACGTAGCTTTGCTTCGAGCGGTCACGGTCGAGCTGCGCATTGTTCATGTCGGTAATGGTGATTTTATCGATGAGGTAGCGTTGTTTGGAGGCATCATAACGTTTTTGGGCAATGGTGTCGGATTTAGCCGCAATTTCGAATTGCGAATCTTGCAGGTTGAATTGGCGCACTCTCAGTACGATATCTTGCTCAAAGTCGGCATAAGCTTGTTCTACCTGCGATTGCACCACTTGTTGATTTGATTTAGCCATGCGCACGCGTCCTTTGCCGCGCCCCCAGTCAAGGATAGGAACACTTAGCGTGATACGGGCGGATTCCATGTCATTCAGGTTTTTATATACTTCCGGTAATTCGTCTTTATCTGCTTGATTCAATCCGAAAGTCAAACTTACATTTGCTTGAAAGCCTGTGGAGGAACGCTCTGTGGCTACATTTTTCTCCGCTTCAATCAGTTGGCGCTGATAGGCCAGCAAGTCGGGGTTGTTCTTTTTGGCTAATTGCATTACCTGCTCCATGTCTAATGTTATATTTGGGACATGTTGAGGGATTATGATATTTACCGTAACGGATTCATTGAAACCTAAGTAGGAACGTAAACGGTTTTGTGCCGTTTCCATTTCCAGTATAGCCTCATTCAAAGCCGAGGCGGCATTCATAAAATTTAACTCCGATTGCAACAGGTCGTTTTCTCCAATGGTTCCGATGTTATAACGCCCCCGGGAAATTTTATGCAGGGTGTCGTTATTGGCATAATTAAATTCGGCAATTGCCAAATTCTGCTGGGCGGCTGCCAGGCTAAAAAAATATTGAATAGCACGCAGGGCTACATCTTCTGTTTGCTTCAGATAATTACGCTTAGCTTCCTCATACCGTAAGGGTTCAATTTTACGGTCCCATTTCCATTGATTAACCCCGAAAATGGATTGAGAGATGCTAATGCTGATGGGTTGAGCTTGGTATGTCGTACCAATATGGTTGGAAAAATTTGTTTTAAAATTATCTTGTCGGTCTAACGATGTGTATAAAGAAACTTTTCCGCCTGTGGGTAAATTTTGGTCAATAGATAAACGTCCGTTGATGGAGTTCTGGAATGTTTCTCGATATACAGTGGTCGTGGAAGAATCGGTTACATATTGGGCGCTGGAGAATTGCCGGGCAAAATCGGGTAAATTAGCCGAAAAATTTAAACTTGGTAATTGACTGGCACGGTAGGAGCGATATTGCCAATAATTTGATAAGAACGTATTTTTTGCCCGCATGGCATCCAACGATTGCTCTTGAGCTAAGTTTAATACTTCTTCCAGGTTGTATGTATATTGATGCTTTGTGGTATGTTGGCTTTGCTTATTAGCGCTTTCCTGCGCTTGTGAAAACGAAAGGGTGAAAAAACAACTTACAAAAACAGATACGATTATTTTTTTCATATTCAATAGCATTTAAACGTTTATTCCTTATTCGTAACGTAGCGACTCTATCGGGTCGCGCTCGGCAGCACGCTTGGCAGGCGAATAGCCGAAGATTACTCCAACAGCGGCTGATACGCCAAAAGCTAACAGCACCGAGATAAATGAAACGATAGTTTTAATATCAAATATATGTTGTATGAGGACGGAAATTCCTATCCCCAGTAGAACGCCGATAGCGCCTCCGGTAACACTGATTAAGATGGCTTCCGACAGGAATTGGGCGATAATGTCGTGTTTCTTGGCGCCAATAGCCAGGCGTGTACCGATTTCCTTTATGCGTTCCATCACCGAGGCAAACATAATGTTCATAATACCGATGCCTCCTACGAGCAGTGAAATACCTGCAATAGCTCCTAACACAATATTAAATACGTCTTTGGTGCGTTGTTGTTGTTTCAATAATAATTCCGGCACGGTTACTTCATAGTCTTTCACCCCTTGGTGGCGCCGGAACATCATGCGCGACAATACTTCCGTCGCCGGATTGAGCATTTCGGTTTCTTTCATTTGCACGATGATGCGGTCTAATTGATGATAGTTTTTCTTTTCTTCGGAGTCGGAAACCGTGTTGCGGATGGTTACCCGCATGCCGCCGCCGCCGAAACTGATCGAAGAAGCACTGCTGCCTTTCTTGGTGTTCACTAATGCCCTGTTTTGATAACGCATCAACATGGTTTTAACCGGAATGAATACATTGTCGTTATATACATTCACCCCTGCATTACTGAATGCCGACGTGGTGGTAAGATCGCTTTTTTTGAGCACCCCGACTATTTTTAGCCAGTTGTTCCCGAATTTTACGTATTTTCCGATAGGATTCGCATTGCTGAAAAATTTTGCACGGATGTTATGCCCAATTACGCATACGGACAAGCCTTTTTCACTTTGTTCTTCGGTAAAATATTCTCCGCTTTCCAAAGGTAAGTTGTAAAGCTGGAAGAAATCGGTAGAAATACCTAACAGTTTTGCCGCGTAACGCATGCCCGATTGAGCAATGTAGGAGTTCATGCCGATTTCCGGACTGATGCGTTCTACTCCGGGAAGTACGCTGCGAATAGCTTCTGCATCGGCTAAAGTAAGGCCGGGCGAAAATTTGGCCGATTGTGTTTCTCCTTCCGAAGCTTCGTCGGCGCCGGAATGGTCTTCCACCGGATTGATAACAATATTATTCACCCCTACCATTTTTATTTGATCCAAAATTTCTTGTTGGGCTCCATTTCCAATAGCCATCATGCTGATTACTGCCGCTACCCCGAATATAATACCCAGCGCCGTGAGCATTGATTTCAACTTGTTGCTCAAAATAGCTTCGATGGCGATATGAATGTCATGCATATAGGGCTTTAATAGTCGCCCCGAAATGATATGGTTAAAAAATTTTTCAATCATGACACTGATTTCTTAATTTTTTGCCGGCGGAGTAGCTGGTTGCATAGAGCGGTTTCCGTTTCTGTTATGTTGTGAATTCCCTCCTCCTTGGGGCATGTTGAAATTACCTCCTTGTGGCATCGTGCCGCTTCCTTGCTGCCTGAATCCTCCCCCTTGAGGGATGTTTCCTCCGCCTTGCCTGAATCCGCCCATTTGCATGTCTTGTCGTTGCTGCGCTGCTTTTGCCGCTTCGTCTTTAATCCGTTGTTCTTCTTCTGCCTTCAAACGGGCACGTTCTTGTAATATGGGAATCAGTTCCGTCCCTGTCAGTTTGAATTTTTTCTCGTTTTCCGGTTTCGATAAGTAAATTTCATCGCCTACATCCAATCCTTGTTCTATAATCCGGAAGTTTTCGTTCATTTCGCCGGGGACTACTATTTGCTTTGTTCCGTTGGTGCGATATACATAAGAGGTCAACGAATCGTCGCCAAATAATGCTTCCAGCGGAACATACATTACATCGTTGAAAGTGGCCGTGATGATTTGGTTGGAAGAGGTCATCGCCGGGCGTAGAATCGGGTCGCTTTCATTCAATCGTATCATCACTTCAAAAACTTTTGCATCGGCATTTTTTAATTGTTCGCCGATATTCGATACATCGACCACCACTCCGGTGTAGCTTTTTTCGGGAAAGGCATCAACGCCGATACGAACCGATTGGCCTTTTTTAATTTTGCTGATGTCTATTTCATTCACATAGGTCTTCGATTGCATGATTGATAAATCGGGAAGCGTTGCTACCGTTAAGTCCCAGGGGCTGATAGTAGAGCCTACTTTACGTTTTTCACCGCTATATTCTTTGTAATAAATGACCATGCCGGGTTTGGGAGCGGTGATTGTGAACTTATTGATTACATCGCGCATTTCTTCATATTCCCGTTGTTTGCGCGATAAGGAAATTTGTACGTCTTTTACTTGTGCTGCCGCTTGTTCTTCCTTCAACGTGTAATTTTTTATTTCCTGGTCGTAAGAGCGTTGCGCTCTTTCTAAATTGTTTTGAGCTTGGCGTTGTGTGGCCGGTGGTTCGTAGATAGATTGTTCTACGGCAATTTTCTTTTCTTCCAAATCGAATAAAAGGCCGGCTATATTGTTACGAATACCCCTCAGATTGAGGGAAGTATCCAATTTTGCACGTTCGTATTGTGCTTCTAATTTTTCCAATTCATCCAGAATATCTTTTAGCTTGGTGTCGGCCGACGAACGGTCGAGAGTCGCTACATAATCTCCTTCTTTTACAACCGTTCCTTCAGGAACCATGTCTAGAATTTTAATATCGCCCATGCGCACGTTGCGGTTTTGTAAGTCCACAGGCCCTTGGATACGTTCCATGCTTTGCGCCTGCAATTCGCCGGTAGTGGTGACAATAATTTCAAAAGGCCCTTGTTTAACACGAACAGTTTCTACAGAGGCTTTCTTTTTAGGCATGAGAATAAGCCATAAAAGAACAATAACCACAATGATTATTCCGCCGTAGATAGCAAATTTTTTCTTGTTTAATTTTTTCTTCTCCATTTTAGGCATGATTATGAGGTAATTGAAATTCTGTCAAAGGTATTCTTTTTTTTGATTATATAAAAGAGGTAAAGATTATTTCGTATTTTCTATTTTTTTGTATATTTGCAGCCCCAAATCATTTGGGATTTTACATGGTGATTGTAGCTCAGTTGGTTAGAGCGCTAGATTGTGGCTCTAGAGGCCGGGGGTTCGAATCCCCTCTTTCACCCAGAAGCGCGGAACGTTAGTTGCGCGCTTTTTGTTTATAATATTTTCCCTGCCAGCTGTCCCGTTCTTCCAATCGACGGTCGAGCATGCGCAGTATTTCCACATTTCGCAGCAATCCCCACGGTGTGTTGCGCACGAAACGGGGCGGCACTTCGCCGATGAACCGCTCTATCATGATAGTGGGGGAGAGGCGTTCCAGAAAATCTACAAAAAAATCCACGTATTCGTTCAGGGTAAATGTCGCGAAATCGGCCGGATGTTGCCGGAAATCCTCTTCCATGTCCGTGTCGCGGATAATTTGCAGTTGATGAAACTTGACGGACGACAACGGTAATTCCGAAATAAGCGCCGCTTCGGCCAGCATATCGTCGCGCGTTTCGCCGGGCAATCCGAATATGAAGTGGGCGCCCACATGAATGCCGCGTGCTGCAGTTTGGGTAACGGCTTCACGGGCGCAAGCCATATCGTGCCCGCGGCGGATGCGCTGCAGGGTGCGGTTATAGCACGATTCTATGCCGTATTCGATTTGCACGAATTTTGTTTGTGACAGTTCCCTAAAATAGTCGAGTTTTTCCGCATCTACACAATCGGGGCGGGTGCCTACCACAATGCCTACAATAGCCGGATGTTCCAGTGCCGGGCGGTAGATTTCTTTCAACTTTTCCAGCGGAGCATACGTGTTGGAATAACTTTGAAAATAAGCCAAAAATTTTTGGGCACGCCGGTAACGCACCGCATGAAATTCCAATCCTTCATTGATTTGTTGTGTGACGCTTTTCGTGGGTTGACAATAGGACGGGGTAAATGCCGCATTGTTGCAATACGTGCAACCTCCGGTTCCCAGCGAGCCGTCGCGGTTGGGGCAGGTAAATCCAGCATCGATGGCCACTTTCTGCACGCGCTCCCCGAAAAGGTTTTTAATATATCCTATGTATGAATTGTATCGGCGGCCGTTATTGAAAACCGGAATATTGTTCATTAATTTTGAATTTAACTACTAAAGTTGCTAAGTGCATCATTGCGAGGAGTTCGAAGAACGACGAAGCAATCTGCGTAATGGTAAGGATGAGATGGCTTCGCTTCGCTCGCAATGACGGCGTTTTTCACCCTTTTACCCTTGTCCCCCTTTCACACCTTCACCTTTATCACCATTTTCCGGATTTGCCCTTCGCCAATCATCGGCGCGTGAGCATCATGTGGAAAGAACATTACCAGATTACCGGGTTCCATCGTAAAGAATACATCGGGTTCTTCGTTGTAGAATGCAATATCTTTCGTTGCATCGTAAGCGGCTCCTAAATTGTCGCACCGGCTGCGGTTGCGCCAGCCGAATGTTTCGCCGCCGCTGATAGCCACTTGAATATCGATATACGAATCGTGCACCTCAAGCCTTGCCTCTTCTAATTTTTTGCCCTCGCCTTCGCTGACGGTCGCATACACCGCCTCGCCGTCAATTTCGTAAATACCCTCTTCCATTTTTTGGAGGTCGTGGTTGCGCAAAAACCGGAAGGCTTTTTCAAATCGCGGATTCAGGTATAAATACCGTTCCAATCCTGTAATAGCGTCTATAATCATAATTCCTCCGTTTTTAAATCCATTTACGAAGGTAGCGGTTATTCGGGATTTTTCCTATATTTGCAGAAGATTTTTTTACACTATTTATTTAAAAAATTTACTTATGGCAACACTCAGAGGTATCAAGAAAGATATCAATTATTTGACAGGCGAAGTAGTTTCGGATTGTTTTACATTTATGTATCTTTATCCGGAAAAGAAGCAAGAAGATGCATTGAAGATTATCAACAATACGGTGGACTTGCGGAATAATCTGATAGACCGCGTAAACACCAAGCCCGAAGGCAAAACGAAGCCTCATTACAACGCGATTTTTCAGGATTTATTGAAAGGGGTGGACGAGCAGTTCAAACTCATCAGCGAGTTGACGAAATAAAAGCCTCCTAATCCTCCAAAGGGGGAATAGAACAATGAGGTATGGACGATGAGCGATGAGTGGCGTGAAGCGTGTCATTGCGATAAATAGGGATGCATTTTGTCATTCTGAGCGAAGCGAAGAATCTATAATTAATATAGATTCTTCGCTTCGCTCAGAATGACAAAGGCTATTATAACGACAGCGTTTTTACTTTTATACTCTTTCGCCTTTTCACCCTGTACCTTTCGTTGATTGCAACTTATTGTTTTATAGTAGAATAATTTTTAATATTTGAAAAAATACCCGTATTCTCTTTGTCATTCAAGTATTTTTACTATCTTTGCAGCCCTTTTGGCAAAATGCCGGAAGGGTTTGAAATTTTTATTAATCACATAATTAAAACGATTCATGTTAAAAGATTACGAAACCGTTTTCATTGCAACTCCCGTTTTATCTGACAGCCAGATAAAGGAAGCGGTAAAAAAATTCCACGACTTTATCGCCGATAACGGCGGAGAAGTGGTACACGAAGAGGACTGGGGCTTACGTAAGCTGGCTTACCCCATTCAAAAGAAAACCACCGGGTTTTACCATCTCATTCAGTTCAAAGCAGAACCTGCGATGATTGAAAAATTGGAAATTCAATATCGCCGTGACGAGCGTATTATCCGCTACCTCACTTTCAGCTTGGATAAACATGCTGTGGAGTATGCCGACAAACGCCGTGCCAACAAAGCAAAAAGTAACTAATGGAGGATTGAAAGATGAGCTCAGAACAAACAGTACAAGCAAACAGCGGTGAAATCAGGTATCTGAATATGACCACCGTGGATGTGAAAAGAAAAAAATATTGCCGCTTCAAAAAAGCCGGTATCAAATATGTAGATTACAAGGATGCGGAATTCCTGAAAAAGTTCCTGAACGAGCAAGGAAAAATTCTTCCTCGCCGCCTGACCGGAACTTCGTTGAAATTCCAACGTAAAGTGTCGCAAGCTGTGAAACGCGCCCGCCACTTGGCTTTGCTTCCTTATGTAACCGATTTATTGAAGTAATAAGGAGGAAAAGACAATGGAAATTATTTTGAAGCAAGATGTTCCTAACTTAGGACATAAAGACGATATTGTAACGGTGAAAAACGGCTATGCCAGCAACTATCTTATCCCGAAAGGATATGCTACGTTGGCTACGGAATCGGCCAAGAAAGTGCATGCCGAAAATATGAAACAACGCGCCCACAAGGAAGCTAAAATCCGTGAAAACGCTACGGCTTTGGCGGCCAAGTTGGAAGGCGTTACCGTGAAAGTGGCTACGAAAGTGAGCAGCACCGGCAAAGTATTCGGTTCGGTAAACAACATTCAGGTAGCCGAAGCATTGACGCAACAAGGCTACGAAATCGACCGCCGCAACATTACCATTTTAGGCGGCGCCGACAACGTGAAAGAAGTGGGTAGCTACGAAGCCGAAGTGAAACTCCACCGCGATATTAAAGCAAAAATCAAATTCGAAGTGGTAGGCGAGTAATGTTCTACAATATTTAAAATGAAAGCGGCTGTTCTAAATTTTAGAACAGCTGCTTTTTTGTTCCCGGAATCTCTGTTTATTGTTTAATAATTCCTTTGATTACCATTTTCTCACCTACTACAATGCGTACCAGATAATAGCCCGGCAACAAGTTGCTGAGTTGAAGGGTTTGCGCCGCGGTTACCTGCTTTTGCTGAAACACCAGCGCACCTGTTTGGCTGTGTACGGTGATTTGTCCCGTTTCTCCGGCTTGCCATTCCGGCAGTTCCAAATTCACCCAGCCCGAGGTGGGGTTCGGAAACAAGCGCACTTCAAAGGCCGGCGCATCTTGCGTTTGCGGCGTATTGAGTGCATTAACAGGCTCCGGCTGTGTAAGCTGTAAGCTGCTGTCTTGCTGCACAACCGCTAAAGGCATTACCGGCAGGGGCTGCGCCAATTCGCGTTTTACGCGGTTGCCTGCGGCATCGTAGGTATATACAAAGTTGATTTGTTGTGCAATGGCTATGCTATAATATAATACAGTGATTAATAGGATGGTTATTTTTTTCATGATTTTCATCGTTTATTTATTCGCATTGCTTATTGTCCGTACGGCGGATACATCTTAATTTTTTTCATAGTCTCTGTAGGTGGATAGTATAATGTCCAATTTGAATTTTGCAAATCTTCTAAACTTAAATCGTAACGTTGTAAAATATTATAATTCAAATTTACTTCAAGTTCTGAGCTTTCTATAATAAAAATTATTAAAGTATCGGATTTTATAATTTTATCAGAATTAAAATCGTATTCCCAACAATCTTTTTGAAGAAAAGCGCTTTCATTTATTGTATTAGATTTAGTTTTATATGTATATGCATTATTCACCAGAGCAGACATACCATAATAGATATTTGTATCAGGGTATTCTCGTGAACCGTAAACATATATATCGACGTCCGAACGATTACATACGTTTATGACTTTGTGGCAATCTACATTTACCTTTTGAGAACAAGATGAATGCATGAAAAGTGTAGAAAATAAAGTTAATAAAATTATTGTTTCTTTTCATATTTTTATTGATTTTTATTTAAGGTTAATGTGTTAATCCAACAGTTTATTAAGATATTAGGGCCTAACATCCAATCATACCAACTGATTTGTAAGCGAGCATTGCTTAAAGCCGTTTGGTTAGTATTTGAGTAGAATGATCGTGACCAATCATAATCATTTATTGGATTCCTAAAATGATCCCATTTTCCTGTATATATTCCTCCATTATCAAATGATTCAAAGTCGGGCTCATGCTTCATAAAATACTTCAAAGCTCTAGCATTTGCATCTTGTTCAACAGGGTGATTATCATGATTTCCTTTACTCAAAGCGCTGGGGATACCATAACGTTGCAAATAAAAAGGTCCGCTGGCCTGACTCTGTAAATAGTGCCCATATTCATGTTGAAAGAGCCAATTGTTAGGATTAGCTTCAATGCCGCGTTGTCCCATAATGTAGCTTCCAAGAGTCATCGCCCCCCATTTTTCAGCATAGGTCTCAACCACCGTTGCTCCTCCATAATATCCGACGTTTTTAACCCCACCACCGGTAGCATAGGCTCCATTCGCCATATATCCTACCAATGTTTGTGGTAATTCCCATGTAAAACGAGATATTACCTGCCAGAAGTTACCTTGAAACAATCCTAAATCTATTTTCCATGCCATGGCTGTATTATGCCAATTATCAGAATTGCTCCATGCATTAAATCCTTCTGTCCAAACCCTACCAAATGTATTCACTACCATTTTACAATTTGTCAACTCTAAAACCTTTTGCGATAATTTTTATTCGTCCTCCTGTCGAGTTCAACAAAATTTCATAAACATTCAGTTTTATATCATCCATATGTCCCTTCCATTTTGAATAAAAATTAATTAAATCCTCATCATCGTTTGGCAACAGATAACCTTGAAATATATTTTCATCTACGACAATTCCAAAATTCAAATCCATTCTTGCCCAATAAACATCCTCGAAAACAAAGTTAGCCCTTTCGTCATTGTCATCCCATACAATTTCTAATGCTATTTCATCTTTTATACCCGGATTATCACGATTTATTGTAATGTTTTTTATCACGGAATCGTGCCAGTAAAAATCTTTTTCAAAATCCATAACTCTCCAATTTTTTTAAATTAATACCACCATGGCCATTTAGTTGCATCAAAAGTATGACCTCCATTATCCAAATGAAAATGACTTTGATTAGGCCCTTTAAATCCCGGAGGTGTTGCTGGATCTATTCGTAATTTTTCTACAAATTTTTCGTTTTCAAAAACACCATAGTTGGAACTTCTATATGGATTTTGCACATAATTACTTGGTATTTTTGCACCTTTTGGTAATACAACTCCCTCTTTTGTAACAGTGAACACATTTTTCCCAACATTCGTTCCCGTCTTAGCAGCGTTTACGGCAACAATTACACCCTGTTTACTATAATTTACTACACTTCCTTCATTTACACAAGAATTTATAGAATGATTTTCAAAAACAAAAGTGGTATATTGATGTTTTTGATAGACTGAGTCTGAGATTTCTTTCTGTAAAAGATTTACCGCGGTGGAAGATTTTGACTCTCCCACCACAGCAATAATTATTGTAAAAATGAAGAATAATATTTTCAGAAATAATTTCATCCTATTTATTGCTATATCAATTGTTGTACTGTGTCTTTAATTTGTTTTGGAAAAACAACCTCAAAATGATGCTCTTTATCATTCTTCCAGCTATCAATAGCTTCAACAAGAATTCTTAAATATACCTTCAGCTCATCAATACTCAATAATGGTAATTTTTCATGAATTAACACTATTCTTTTTTCATTTATCCAATGAAAATCTGTCAGACAATCAAATAATGCATCCCAATTAAATCCAAAATAATCAGGCAATTGTAGTTTGTTGTACAATTCTTCTAATAATTCAGCCTTAGATACAACATCCTTATCTATCATAGCCAAAAATGATTCAGAAGGCCGATATGAATTTATATTGTCTATGAAATTAAAATGTTCCATAATTAAAATTGATTTACCTTATAGGAATAAATGTTTTATAATGGTCAGGAGTGAACCACATATTTCCGTTTTGACCTGTGACTATTCTCATTGGGCCAGGGCCTGTAAGTCCTGGAGTAGGGTGAACAAATTCTTGATAAAATCCAACATTCTGTTTTGGTAAGAGTCCTTCCATATTTTTAAATATGGAGCCATCATTACGATGAGGAAATTTACCTCCTGAAGCTATTCTATTCAACGTTGGCTGTAAATCTGTCACACCTTTAGAAGTCGAAACAAAACGAGTAGAGAGTTGTGTTCCCCCCTTAGCAGCACTCCCATTAATGCTTATAACCTGTTCACTACAAGTTACTACATTTTCTTTATTTAAGCAAGAATTTTCTGAATTATTTGCAAAAACAAACGGAATATGAGGCTCTTGCAAAAATGAATACGAAGTCCCCTCTTGCAAAACATTTATCACAGTGGAAGATTGTGCTTCTTCCACTGTGATAATCATTGTGAAAATACAAAATAATACTTTTAGAAATAATTTCATCTACTATTTTTTCCTTTCTTAAAGCCTCACATCAGATAAATATCAGTTTTATTTAATATGCACTATTTTAATTCCATTACCATTTCTGCTAAATACTGAAGTTTAATTGCTCCATCTGTTAGCGGCTTATTCCCGAAGGAATCCAGGAATATATTTATATTATTAAGCTTTCGTTCAACGGCTTCAATAAACTCAATGCGTTCCTTTTTCGTCATTTTTTTACTTTTTTCACCTCGTTCAAAGTCATCTGAAATTGCCCAACTCTCAAACTTACCTACTAATTGTCTTAAATCAGTCGGTAAGTCAGTGTAGTCGATACTGTAAATATCCCGTGGAAAATTTAATTCGATAATTGATTTTATTTTTTCACATACTTCGATTTCAGGTAAAATTTGCCTGTCACTTTTTAAAATCAATTGAAGCCAATTGCCATAAACTGTCAAGCCTTCAGTATGGTCAAAACGAAGTGATAATAGGTCTTCTTTTAGCAATTCAATACTTAACTTAACTTGTTCATTTTTTGAATTATCTGTAAATAACTTTCCTATCCCACGTATATTTTCTAAAAATTTGTTAGCAAAGCATATTTTGTCAGGAATATTTATAGAGAAAAGCAATGAAGTTTCCAACGGTGTTTCTAACTTAATTCTATTTGTGAAAATCCAAATTCTAAACTTGTTTCCCTTGTCGTTTTTGAATTTATAAAGTCGTGTTGACTTATCATTTATGTTAGGGTCTATAAGATTCTCTTCTTGACTTGTCGGTCTGAATACTCTAATCTTGTTTCTTATTTCTTGTATTGTTGTCATAAAATCAACTTTTGTGCGATTGTTTATTCTGTATTACGCTCTCATCGTTTGAATACAACTATTGTATTTTAAAATCCCGGAGGTAATGGATATTTAGAATAAACGTTTTTATAAATTTGCAACCATTCAGCATCAGTCGGAAAACCTTTACCATAAGGCCACTGCATTCTAAACTCATTTGTAATTACTTGGTGATATGAACCATTTAAAGGTACGGTTGGTCCGCTTTTTGGTCCGCCGAGATATTGAGGTTTAATATGGTGTAATTCGGTTGTACCTGCTTTTTTAGGATATAATTTTTGAGCATTCTTTACCAAATCATCAGAATACTTCACTCCCCCCTTAGCAGCTTCTCTCAACCCCAACTTCGACAAGGCTTGGAATCCTTGAACACCTAATTTACCCAAACTCAGCAACCCTTCAATACCTCCGGTAGTTACAAAGAGGGTTACGTTCATAGCAAATTGAACCTGAGGGCTGTTAATGAAAGCTGTTTGGCCATAACGTACCTGCTGCTGCATCCATGCAATTTGCTGGTCGTAATAAGCCTGTCGGCGAGCGTTCAAATAGTCGTTATAAGCCTTTCTATAGGCGGCGTAATCATAAGCCGATGTATTTTTTGCGCCGTTGCTACCACCACCATAGCTACCTCCGGCATATTCACCACCGGCGTAGTCCCCATAACCATTCCAAAAAGAACCGCCATAATAGCCGCTACCGCTCATGGGAGAATCGCTTCTATTTGACGAACCTCCTCCGTCCCATGCAGGAGCTACAATTTCCATATCTTGCATTAAAGTACTAGGGTCAATGTCGTACTCTCTGAGTAACTCTTCCCATTGGGCATCCCACTCCATCCCTGTCCAATCTACAAACATCAACGGATTATTCATGGCATACGTATATCGATTATAGCTCTGTGTAAAGTCCGGCAATTGCACATACGGGTCGGGACTTAAAAATCTTCCTAAAACAGGGTCATACAGCCGGGCGTTCATGTTTATCAGCCCGAACCAGGGAAGGTGTTCGTGGCCGGTGTAGCCACGGCCTAAATACAGCGCCGGTTGTGCATTCGGCCCGTAGGGCGTCTGCTCCTGCGGGTTCTGTACGTTTCCCCAAGCGTCGTAATTGTGTGAGGCTTGAGGGGGGCGTAGCCTTCCCCAGGCGTCGTAGCTGTACTCGGCTATTTTATGGCCGTTTTCATCGCTTATGGCGGTAATGCTGTTCAGATGATCCCGGTGAATGTAGCGCAATTTCCATTGCCCATTCTCGTTGCACAATACCGCAGGCGCATTGTAAGCCGTGCCGCCCAAATAAATCCGCTCGGCCGTGATAGCGCCGTGAGCATTGGTTTCTTTTTCGTAGTTGTCGCCCAAGTAGTAGCGGTTCAAAAGCAGGTTGTTGTTTAGCTTCACCTGCATTTTGGCCCGCTGGTGGTTGGGTAGATAGGTAAATTCGGCATGGTAGCCGTTTTCTTCTATCGTTGCCGGCCTCCTGAACGAAGTGTAGCTTACCTCCTGATTGCGAAAGGGTGTAGTCAATGGCAGCAAATAAGTGCGGCCGTCGCATAGCGGCTCCATATATTCGCCATCCGTGGCTGCGTCGTGCAGGGTGTGCCAATGTATGCCGTCGGCCGATACTTTTGTTTTGCTGTTATAGTAAAACCCTCCCTCGCAGGAATGCCATACCTTCACGGCTGCAATAGGATATACTTGTCCTAAATCAACCGTTACGTATTGCTCTCCCATCGAACTATTACGACAACTTGCATATTGATCGCTGTCCGTATTACCGTCCGTAATCACTTCTATATTGCGGAGTAGTTCTATAGGAGTAGATACCGGCTTGCCCAAAGCTACATTATTTCCATTCTCATCCAACGCTTGTATCTCGACCCAATTATTCTCCCGGCTTCCCCAGCTTCCACCCAACCAGTCGCGTATGTAGCGTATATGTCCTACGGTGTCAGCACGGAATTGCTGGCCGGTAAGCGCATAGGGCCTGTCCGGCAAGCCGTATTGCAAGTTTCCCGCATCGGTTTTTCGAGTAATATTCCCGTTGTTGCTATATTCCACGGAAGATGCCCCAAAGTTGGTAAGACGGTTCAAATTATCATATACGAAGTCTTCGTTTACTCTGTTTACATAATCGTAGCGCGAAGTCAACAAGCCCCTGGCAGCATCGTAGCCGTACTGCATCTGTTGCAGTACATTACTGCCTTTGGCCGCTTTCAGTTGATTAGGCAGACCATCGGCCGTATAGGTATTAGTTTGCACGACACTATTTCCCAGCATTTCACTCAGCGGCTGCCCGAAGTGGTTGGCCGTATTCAATTTCCAAACACTTTGGCTGCCTAATTTTAACTCGTTTAAATAACCGTATTGGTTGTAGCAATAATTCACCGGCTGGCTCACCGGGCTGTAAGTCATGCTCGCTACTTTGCCTGCGGCATAGGTATAGGTTTTGGTAAACGCTGTTTGGTCGATGTGCTCGGTAGCGGTTTTTACACGTCCTAAATTATCATAAGTGTAGCTTTGCACTGTGCCGTTGCTCGACGTTACCGAAGTCAGCATATAATAATCGGGGTCGTAAGCATAGGTCAACGTAAATTCCGGGTAAGTGCTTGTCAGGGGTTGCCCGAAGATATTGTAAGTCGTGCTTACCGTGCGGTTTTCGGCATCGGTTTGGGTAGCCATATTCCCGGCTGCATCATACGTGTAGCTCTGCCGCCCTGCCGAGGGGTCGTTGATCGCCTGCTGCCGGCCATAAATATCGTATTCAAAAGTGGTGCTAACACCAGCCACCGTTACTTTTGACGGCTGCCCGTCGGCGCGGTACGTGTAATTCACCGTGCCGCCCGGGTCGGTAGCGCTCACCAATTGGCCGCGGGCGTCGTAGGTTTTGGTAGTGGTCAATCCGGCGTTGTTTTCGGTCACCGTGTTGCCGTTGTAGCTGTATGTTACCCGCCGACCCGAGGGGGCTGCGGCTTTGGTCACGCGGTCGTAATTATCATACGTATATTCCGTCCGGCGCGGCGTGCTGTTGGCCGTGTAGGGTTCCGATTCTTTATGCAGCCGCCCGTAGGTGTCGTACAGTCTGTCGATATAGACATACACCCCGTCGAAGCCCCGCGTTCCTTGTTTCACCACGCGGCCGAAAGCATCGTACCAGGTAATGGAAGCCGGTGCGCCGGTAGCCGAGTCGCTCACGGCAAACACCGCTTTGTCCACCGCGTTGTTCCATGCATAGCTTTGGGTGGCCGTCGTTCCGTCGGGGTAAACGGTAGCGGTGGTCCGCCCGAAAACGTCGTAGGTGTAAGTCGTCACATTGCCGCGGAAGTCCGTTACCGTGCCCGGCTGCCCGAAGGCATTGAAGCCGGCATAGTGTGTCTGCAAGCCCATGGCATCGGTTGTTTTGGTCATAAAGCGGCCGATGAAGTCGTATTCGTAGGCCGTGGTCAGCCATTCTACGGCGTTATAAGGCTTTGTCTTTTCCGTTAATACATTGCCGAAACTATCGTACGTCCAGACCCGTTCGCCGGTTTGCGCTTCATCTATATAATTTTTTTGAGTAAGCGGACGGTTTTGAGCGTTGTAGGTATAGTCCGTACGGCTTTGCGATGTTTCAATCCATGGTGTCCATGGTATGGTGTCCGGCGGAAAAATCGGGGGATCTATATCAATGATACTATCGGGCGGGAAAACCGGCGGGTCGATTGGCGGCGGGTCGTCACCGGGCGGGAACAGCGGGTCGGCAATAATAATGTCGATGGGCGTTATGAAGCCATTAGCTCCCTGCATCCCGTTCAATTCCATGGCTTGAGCCGGCAGTTGCACCGTTACTGTTTGCGAAAGCGGCAAGCCCAGGGCGTAATTATCCGTTTCTGTTTTGTGGAGGTACGTGCGGCGTGTTTGCCGCACGTAACCGTCGGCGTAGCTTATTTTTTCCAATATTGGATAATTGTAGGCGTCGTAACCCGTGTAGGAACTCGTTACCGTGTTGTTCTTCAACTTGTCGATTTCGGTTTTGCCGAGTAGTTGGATTTTGCGTGTTTTATTGGCGGCCAGCGCTACATTGAAATTATAATTGGTTTTGAAGGCGGGCGACTCTTCACTCAACGGCACGCCGAAATCATAAGGACGGAATATCTTTTCCAGTGTTTGCCCGCGCAGTTCGTCGGTAGCCGCTATTTTTTCGAACCCACAGAAACCAAGTCCCTGCTTATGAATTACCGCATTGGTATAGCGGTACGACATGGATGCCAAGGGCGTATCGCTGTTCCAAAAACTCTGTGTTTTGGAAGCTACGAATAAAGGCCCCGTGAAATTATCGTAAGGAAACGCTGCTCCGCTGCCTTTGGTGTAGCAGTTTTCCCCGTAGCGCGACTCGTTCAGCCGCATATAGTCGGTTTTACTCACAGCACCCAGGCTGTTCACAGCAGCCGTTAGCAATGCCTGTTGCGCGTCGTTGCGGGTAAAGGCAAGTTTATAGACCGTTTCGTTATAGATAGCCAATACTTGTGAATGATAATTGTTCATGGCCACTACCGAAGAAATTAGCCGTGTCCCGGAGGCCACTGTGGACGGATTAGGTTCTGCCGTACTATTAAACATACCGTTAGTGTTTAAATAGCTTGACAGCTTTCCGTTATTCTCCCTTCTTATGATATCGGACAATCCATCACCGTTCACATCCTGCAAAATGAATTCTTCGTCTTTTTCATATTTAGTAATGATTTGGTAGTTAACTTCAAATTGTCCCGTACTTTTTGAGGTATAAATATTCCATGTTTTCCCGTTATCGATATACTCCGGCACCCAGCCGGTGGTAGAACTGCCGCAGAAAGGACAAACCATATCCCCCCACGGCATGGGTTGGTCGAAGTCTGTAAGGAGATAATCGGCATAAAGTTCGTGTTCATGCTCCTGAAGAAACAGGCTGTCCGTATCATGGCCGGCAGTATAAAGCATCCAAGGATCTCCGGGGTTATATGGCCTCAAGATAGCGCCACAACTGAAACAGCAAGGCGAGTTAAGCAGACTCGTATTACAATCACTACAATGGGTACGTCCTTCTTCATTGTCCTTATTGCAATTCGGGCAATAACGATATATAGATACGGGAACGGTAACAATCCGGTACGACATATAGGAAGCCGGAGGCGATAGCAGTATATCGGTTTTACCATCGCCATTCACATCGCCCAATAATAATTTTCTGTTTAAAAGCGTATTTTTAGTAAACTCTGTGTTCGTATTCCCTTTTCTAGATATTTGTCCATCAGACACAGAATAACTATAAACATCCAAACCAGAGGAATGGATGTGACAGATGTCCGTTTTCCCATCTCCGTTATAATCCAACATATAGAGGAAATCCCCCAGCTTGAAGTTGAAAACAAAGCCCTCACACAAAATAGAGTGATCTTCTAAATTAAAAACATAGGTATAAGAATTTTTTTCTCCGTTCGAAAAATTGCCGACATAAGTTTTGGTAGAAATAGCAAATATTTCCATCTTTCCATCCCCGTTAAAATCTCCGGGAAGTAGCTGAAAAGGAAGAAGTGCCCCGAATTGCGCCGATAAATCATACGAAACCGTTCTATTGAATTGCAGCATAGAGGTTTGTCCGGTAGAAGGGGGCAAAGGAATACTCTTGTAAATAGAAAAGTCAAATTTATTCCCGATACCCATTCCCAAAATTGTTCGTGGGCAATAGTTATTAACTTTAATAACCTCTTCTCCTCCACTCCCGTCAATATCGGCTGAAAATAACCTAACAAATCCAGTCCCTGCTGTAAGCGGCTGAGGAAAAGCGCTATAATTTTTTAATCCGTGATAAACTAATAATTGTTGATTGGGATGAAACTCATTGTCCCATCTTACACTGGTACTATTAGCGTTTGCAATGTAGGGGTTTTTATTAGGATAAATAATAAGCCCATCGTCATCGGAATAGGCTTCAAATTTTCCTTTGGTGACCTCCAAGCCGGACGATAAGGTATTCGGAAAATATGACCATAGCAATGTTTCTTCATTCCGGAAGCCGGTAATTTGCCCATCTACTCCATAGAAAAATTTTAAGGGATTTAGATTGCTTCCGCCCACATTGCAATCAATTTGCGTAAGCAACGATTGGCGATTGGCCTGGTAAGTAAAACTGTAGGTGCGCAACGTTTGATTCGTGCCATTATAACACACGATACTGTTCAGTAAATAATCTTCTGTCACTTTTTCTTCGGCTAAGTACACCGATTGTACATCGCTACGGATGCGGTAGTTGAACTTTATCGAAGCGGTTACTTGCGGGATGCCGCCAATGGTGTTTCCATACGTTACCCGGTCGAGATAATGATGCCCATTCCGGAAAATATAGTGGAAACGAACATAGTTCCCCTGTTTGTCGGTGAGGCTTGTCAAGGGATAGCTGAACAAAGGGATGTTATTATCCTCGCTTCCGTATATTGCCACATTGCCATTCGGGAACAGCGCTTTGTAGTATTGCGGAGGATAAGTGTTATTATATACAAAGCGGTACATCAGCACCCGTATATTTCCCTGTTCGGTGACGCATTCTTCATAGATGCCGGGAGAAGTGGGAATCAGCCGCATGCCGTCTAAGGCCGTGTAAATCAGCTGAAGGCTGGCTGCTTCTGTTTTTCCATCATAATAGTAGGATTGGTTAGCGCGTGTAATCGCCGACAATCCGCCGATTCCCCAGCCCATGCCCAGCACACCGTTGCCGCCCTGGCTGTTGTAGGTAATAGAGAGGTTGGGTTGCATGCCTTGCACGCCCGGCGCCACTTCAATAGGCACGGTATAGCTCATCCCTCCCGAAGGGCTTACGCCGGAGCTGATGGGTATTTCGCCCACGGCCTTGCTTCTGTCCACCGCATGAATGTTCGGAATATGAGGGTGTAAATAAGATGCGCCAGAGCTCATGGGCACGTTCATCACCATAGGAGTATTCGTCGTACTCCCGGTATGGTCACTGCCGATTGCAGCGGCATTGTTCAATAGCGGCACTAACTCCGGTATGGACGGAACTGTTGTATCAGCCTGCTTACGAAAATAGCCGTTATACACCGACGGCTTGTCGAAATCAATCACCTGGGCTGTAATACCCACGGGACCTAGCAAACAGGCGCATACAATAATGACAGGAATCCTGTACAAGCGGAGCAGGGGTTGGGTGGCATTTTTCATAAATCACAGGTTTAGGGTAAATAAATCTGTTTTACCGGTATTCCCATTTTTGGGGAATCCGTTTAGCCAAATAGCAAATCCAATTAATACTGCAATAATATGACAAAAAAACAAATTTTGCAAATTTACGTTAATAAATATTCCTTTTTACCGCTTAATATTTATTTAAAATTTGATATAATGCTAAAAATCAATATAATACTATTTTGAATTTGTCCCATTACTTAGGGATAACATCTAGTGAAAAAGGAGTATGAACATTGAGACAAGTTTCAGCAGGGCATTCTTAATTAAATTATTGCTATCGTTTGTTATTGTAAAAATAATCGATATCTTTGTGATATCATTTTAATATCTAAAACTTCACAACTATGAAAACAAATGAAACTACCTTTAACGGATTCAAATGTTCCGGCTTCCTTGCTATTTTTATTGTTATAGCTTTATTTGCAGCGACTGTATTCGGATTCATAAACGAGTATTACATCCTTGGCGTTATACTTATCGTGTTGATTATCTTTATACTTCCCGGATTTTTTACCAATGAGCCTAATAACGCCCGGGTCATGGTTTTCTTCGGAAAATACAAAGGAAGCCTGAAAGTGACCGGCTTCTTTTGGGTAAACCCGTTCTACAATAAGCGTAAACTCACGCAACGTGCACGGAATTTAGATGTGGAACCCATCAAAGTAAACGACAAAGCCGGCAATCCGGTGATGATCGGGATGGTACTGGTTTGGAAGATTGTAGATACTTATAAAGCTGTTTTTGAAATAGATTCTACTTCTTTTACGACTAATAATTTGGGAATAACCCAACTTAGTATGCGTTCGTTCGAAAACTTTGTGCATATCCAAAGCGATGCCGCGTTGCGTGAAGTGGCCGGAGGCTATGCTTATGATAATAATGAAATCAACCACGCCGATGAAACAACCTTGCGTTCGGGCGGCGATTTAATCAATCGGCATCTGGAGCGCGAACTGAACGAGCGCTTACTCATGGCCGGAATAGAAGTGGTGGAAGCGCGCATCAATTATCTGGCCTATGCCCCTGAAATTGCAGCCGTGATGTTGCGCCGCCAGCAAGCTACTGCTATTATAGCTGCTCGTGAGAAAATAGTGGAAGGCGCCGTGGGCATGGTGCAAATGGCATTGGAAAAACTGTCGAAAGAAAAAATAGTGGACTTGGATGATGATAAAAAAGCCGCAATGGTGAGTAATCTTTTGGTAGTGCTGTGTGCCGACGAAGCTGCCCAACCGGTGGTCAATACGGGAACTTTGCATCAATAAATCAATGGCGATAAAAGAGAAGAAAAATTTTGTGCTACGCATCAATGCCGATGTGATGGAAGCGGTGGAAAAATGGGCTGCCGACGAGTTCCGCAGCACCAATGGGCAACTGGAATGGATTATCACGGAAACATTACGAAAAGCGCAACGGCTAAAGCATCGGGAGGATGGGCAGAAATAGCTTTCTACCAAAGCGCCATACAATTTAAGCTAACCGGCATGCCGTATGATGCCGGTTCTAATTTTAAGATTGAATATATATGAAAATTATTTTACGATTATTGATAATAGCGTTGGTTTTATCAATGACCGCTTGCAAGCAGAAAAAATCCTGCACGGAGCTTTTCAATGAATCCTTTCAAAAAAATGTAGAGGCGTGTACTGCGGAGATGATAAGCCGTGGCGCCGACTCTACATCCGCCGTACAAAAGTGTGCATGTATGCTCAGAGCCGCATTCGAAGTTGATTCCACGATGATAACGATGCAGGGTAAAGAGTTGAGCGATTTCTTGAAAGCAAATATTGCAGAGATAGAAGCAATGTGCGATAGTTTAAGCGTGCAGTCCGATATGCTATCCTGGTAACTACTCGTTCAGCGTCTTCCACAGCAAGTCTTTGAGTTGCGGAATGCCTTTGCCGGTGAGCGACGAGATGAACACATGAGGCACCTTCTTCGGGAGGTGCTTTTTCAGTTCTTTTTCCAATTCGTCGTCGAGCATATCGCTTTTCGAGATGGCCAGCACCCGTTGCTTATCGAGCAGTTCGGGATTATATTGTTTCAGTTCATTCAATAAAATTTTATACTCTGCGGCAATGTCTTTACTGTCGGCCGGAATGAGGAACAGTAACATGGAGTTGCGCTCGATATGGCGGAGGAAGCGCAATCCCAAGCCGCGCCCTTCGTGGGCGCCTTCAATAATTCCGGGAATATCGGCCATGACGAACGATTTGTCGTCGTAGTACGACACAATGCCGAGGTTCGGTTCCAGCGTGGTGAAGGCATAGTCGGCAATTTTTGGTTTTGCCGCAGAGACGACCGAAAGCAAGGTCGATTTGCCGGCGTTGGGGAATCCTACCAAACCTACATCAGCCAGTAATTTTAATTCTAAAATAAACCAGCCTTCTTCGTTCAGCTCGCCGGGTTGCGAGAAGCGCGGGGTTTGCTGTGTGGCGGTTTTGAAGAAGGCATTTCCTTTGCCGCCGCGCCCGCCTTTTACCAATATCCGCTCTTCGCCTTCCGTCGTGATTTCAAAAAGTGTTTCACCCGTTTCGGCATTCTTGGCCACTGTTCCCAACGGCACGTCCAGAATAATGTCGGCGCCATTGGCTCCGTGGCACAGGCTTCCGCTGCCCGACTCGCCATGCTCGGCACGGATATGTTTGCGGTATTTTAAGTGAATGAGCGTCCAGTATTGTTTGTTTCCTCTCAGAATAATATGTCCGCCGCGCCCGCCGTCGCCGCCATCGGGCCCGCCTTTGGGGACAAATTTCTCGCGGTGCAGGTGCATAGAGCCGTTACCGCCATTACCCGATGAACAAAACAAACGAACATAGTCAACAAAATTGGAAGAACTCATATATTTATAGCAGATGTTTAGTAATGATGCCCTTTATGGCATTAAAGGTGTCTTGTGGTTCGCCGTTACCGTCAACCGAGAAATATTTTTTTTGACGAGCATAATACTCAATCTCCTTCTCGGTTTTTTGATGGTAGGTGGCTATTCGTATTTTAATAGTGTCGATATTGGCATCATCCGGCCTATTCTCTTTCTTGGCCCGGCCTTGAATCCGTTTTATAATAATTTCTTCGCTCACGGCAATTTCAATCATGGCTGTGACGGACGTGTTGAATTCCGCCATCAGTTTATCCAGCGCTTCCGCTTGCGGCACTGTCCTGGGAAATCCGTCGAATATAAAACCTTTTGCAGAGAGATTTTTGGCAACTTGGTCGCGAACCATGCCGACCACTATTTCGTCGGAAACAAAAAAACCCTTATCGATTAATTTTTGCGCTTCGATACCGATTTTTGTTCCTTCTTTAATTTCGGCGCGTAGCATATCGCCGGTCGAAAGATGTATCAATCCGTATTCTTTTACGAGAAACGGCGCTTGTGTCCCTTTTCCGGCTCCGGGAGCCCCAAATAGAATAATATTCAGCATGTTACTCTACTATTTTGTAAATATTCCGTAAATTGCGTCCCAATTCGTTATAATCCAAGCCGTATCCTACGATAAAATCATTAGGAATGCGAATACCTACATAATCAATCGGAATATCTTTTTTGTAGGCATCCGGTTTTAGTAAGAAGGCCGCTATTTTTATTTGCTTCGGCTCATATTTTTTCAATGCTTCCATCAGCTCCACCAGCGTGTTGCCGGTGTCCACTATATCTTCCACCACAATCACCGTGCGACCTTTAATATTGGTGTTCAGTCCGATTAATTCCTTCACCGTTCCTGTAGAAGCCGTATTGGAATACGACGATAGTTTAAGAAACGACACCTCGCAGTTGAAATCCATTTGTTTGAGCAAATCGGACGTAAACATAAACGAACCGTTAAGAATACTCAGAAAAACGGGAGTGTCCTCGCCTTTCATATCCTGCCGTATTTTTTGCGCAACCGTTCCCACAGCGGTTTGTATATCGTCATGCTTAATAGAAATGTCGAATTCTTTGTCGTGCAGTTTTACGCGTTTCATGGATAGAAGTTTTAAACTGCGAAAATAGTTATTATTTTTGTAGTTTCATAACAAGTCTTTTACATATCATGAAATGTCTGCGAGAAGAATTCACAGCAACCGTGATGATTACCTTCGACATTATCAATATTGAAAGTGTAAATTATTTGTATTGATGAGCCTTTCGGGGTTCCGTCCGACAATAAATAAACAATAAAAAATCAACAGATGACACCACACGTAAGTATTATCATGGGCAGCACGTCCGATTTGCCTGTTATGGAGCAAGCCGCCAAATTTTTGAACGAGATGCAGATTCCTTTTGAAATAAACGCCCTTTCGGCACATCGCGTTCCGGAAATGGTAATGGATTTTGCCAAAAACGCACACACGAGAGGTGTGAAAGTGATTATTGCCGGCGCCGGCGGAGCGGCGCATCTGCCGGGCGTTATTGCAGCGCTTACGCCGCTGCCGGTAATCGGCGTTCCCATCAAGTCGTCCAATTCTATCGACGGTTGGGACTCTATTTTATCCATCCTGCAAATGCCGGCAGGTATTCCGGTAGCCACCGTAGCGCTCGACGGGGCGCGGAATGCAGGAATCCTCGCTGCGCAGATTAT
>JAVBOD010000123.1:0-12161 GCA_031551045.1 Bacteroidales bacterium | reverse complement strand
TTTTGCCTTCGTCCAAACAACTTCGTCATCAAAAATTCCGAAAAGGGCGCCGCCGCTGCCGCTCATGGAAGCATAGACGGCTCCGGCATCGTAGAGTTGTTGCTTGGCTTGCGCCAATACCGGGAATTTAGCAAAAACGGTGGTTTCAAAGTCGTTTACCAGCGTGTTTTTCCATTGCGCAAGCGGTTGTTGTAGAATTTCTGTTATGGAAGTAACAGGCTGTTTGGGGACAATGCCGGCGTAGGCCGCCGCGGTGCACACAAACACCGGAGGTTTCACCAGAACGATATACTTTCCTTTTAAATCCAACGGGAAGGGCGTCAACAGTTCGCCGCGCCCGGTGGCCAACATGGGTTGGCGGTGCAGGAAAAATGCGCAATCGCTGCCTAAAGCCGCAGCATACGGGTGCAATTGTGCGGCTGTCAACTGTAACTTGAATTGTTTGTTAAGCGTCATCAGCATATGGGCCGCATCGGACGAACCGCCGCCCAAGCCGGCGCCCGTGGGAATCACTTTGTGCAGGTAGATAGCCACCGGCGGTAAATCAAAAGCCTCCCGCAACAGGCGGTAGGCTTTCATACACAAATTATTTTCCGCATCGCCTTCTACTTCCAGCCCCGACAAGCTTAGCGCGGTTTCCCCGGCCGGTACAATTTCCAACACATCGCAGAAAGACAGGGGATAAAACAAGGTTTCCAGATTATGAAACCCGTCTGCTCGTTTTTCAATGACATGAAGGCCGAGGTTTATTTTAGCGTTAGGGAAGAGTACCATAGTCCACAGATTTCACAGATTAACACAGATAATTTAAAAGCTACGAGCCACAGATTAACAGAGATTTTTAATACAAAAAATTAAAAAGCAAGTCGTTTGTATTGAAGGCTGGTGGATCCAAAGTTAATAATTAATCCTATTTTACATTGTGTTGCTTTCAAATAATTCAACGTTTGTGCCTCGTGCTCGGAAGTAATAGCCGATAATGCTTTTAATTCCACCACTATTCTATCGTAACATACCAAATCAGCCACATAAAATTTTCGTAACTCCTGCCCTTTATATACTATTCGTACATTTTTCTGTTGCTCAAAAGAAATTTTCCGTTGTTCAAATTCCTTCACCAATGCTTCTTCATACACTGCTTCCAAAAAACCACAACCTAACTCGTTATGTACTTCCATAGCGGCGCCAATAATGTTATACGTCTTCTTTGTATAAAAATTTATCCATCGACAATCAAGCTATTTCGGGCTTAAAAAAACACAGACCATAGATGCATAATCATTGTATGCTCTATAATCTGTGCTCATTGTTTTTCTGATATTAAAGAATCTTTAGCAATCTGTGTTCATCTGTGAAATCTGTGGACTATCCGCACTTCGAGAAGCCGCAGCTCTTGCAAGTCAAACAGCCCTCTTGATACACCAATGCATCGGATTCGCATTTTTCGCATTTAGCTCCTTCTTCGGCTTGTGTCCCGTCGGGAATATAGCGTTTCAAGGCGCGTTCCACGCCGTTTTTCCAGGTGTTGATGGTTTCGCTGTCCAATTCCAAGCCTTGCACGAGATTCACCACATCGACAATGGGCATGCGGTTGCGCAATACGCCGGAAATGAGTTTTGCGTAGTTCCAGTATTCTTTGTCGAACATGTGCGAAATGCCACCCAGCGTGTTCTCGAATCCGTAACGGTCGGTATATTTAAAGTCGTAGCGCGAACCGTTTTTATCCTTTACTTTCACAATGCGCCCCATAGTCACCGAGCGCGGAATAGTGCGGGTTTCTTCGTCGAGCAAACCGGTAAAAATTTCATACGGTTGTCCGTTATACATTCCCACCAGCGCAATCCATTGTTCGTTGCCGTTGCGGAAGCGAATCACTTCGGCATCCAACGAGTCGGGACGTTTGCGCGGCATTTCTTCTTTTTTCTCTTTATCTTTATTGGAAACCAATACACCGGAACGCGAACCTTCGCGATACACCGTGATGCCTTTACAGCCGCTCTCCCACGCTGTTTTGTAAACTTCGCCCACTTTTTCTTCGCTGATATTCGACGGTAAATTTACGGTTACGCTAATGGAGTGGTCCACCCATTTTTGCATCAGCCCCTGCATTTTCACTTTGGCCACCCAGTCCACATCGTTCGAGGTTGCTTTGTAATACGGCGACGACGCGACCAATGCATCGATTTCCGTATCGTTCATGCTTTTTACCTGCTCTTCCGAATGTCCGTTAGCTTCGCACCACGTAATGAATTTATGATGGAACACATTGTACTCTTCCCACGTGTCGCCCACTTCGTCGGTAAAGGAAACTTTCACATTTTTATCGTTCGGGTTCACTTTCCGGCGGCGTTTATATACCGGCAAAAATACCGGCTCGATGCCCGACGTGGTTTGGGTCATCATACTGGTAGTTCCGGTAGGTGCAATCGTAAGCATGGAAATATTACGGCGACCGAAACGTATCATCTCGTCGTACAGCTCTTCATCTTCTTTACGGATACGTTTGATCATCGGATTATTTTCTTCGCGCTTCGCATCATAAACGGGGAACGGCCCGCGATCTTTTGCCATGCTTACCGATGCACGATATGATTCTACCGCCAATGTTTTTTGAATATCTACCGAGAAATTAATGGCTTCGTCGGTGCCATAACGCAAACCTAATGCTGCCAGCATATCGCCTTCGGCCGTGATACCCAAGCCGGTGCGGCGTCCTTGAATTGCTTTTTCTTTAATCTTCAACCACAGTTCGCGTTCTACGCGTCTTACGTCGGCATCTTCGGGGTCGGCATCGATTTTTGCAATAATACCATCAATTTTCTCGAGCTCCAGTTCAATTAAATCGTCCATCATGTGCATGGCTTTTGCCACGTGTTGTTTGAACAATTCCTTGTCAAACGAAGCTTCTTTGGTAAAGGGATTATTTACATAACCGTAAAGATTGATAGCAATCAAACGGCAACTATCGTAGGGACACAAGGGAATTTCGCCGCAAGGATTGGTGCTTACGGTGGTAAAACCCAAGTCGGCATAACAGTCGGCTACCGACTCGCGGATAATGGTATCCCAAAACAACACGCCCGGTTCGGCCGATTTCCAAGCGTTGTGGATAATTTTTTTCCACAAAGCCTGTGCATCGATTTCTTGTTTGTATTTCGGATTTTTCGCATTTATCGGATATTGTTGCGTATATGCTTTTCCGAACAAGGCGCTGCGCATAAATTCATCGTCGATTTTTACGGATACGTTGGCGCCTGTTACTTTACCCTGCGTCATTTTCGCATCAATAAAATGTTCCGAGTCGGGATGTTTGATAGAGATGCTCAACATCAACGCGCCGCGGCGGCCGTCCTGCGCCACCTCGCGCGTAGAGTTAGAGTAGCGTTCCATAAACGGCACCACGCCTGTGGAAGTAAGCGCACTGTTCAACACAGGGCTTCCGCCCGGACGGATGTGCGACAAATCGTGCCCCACGCCGCCGCGGCGCTTCATCAACTGGACTTGTTCTTCGTCAATACGCATAATGCCGCCGTAAGAGTCGGCCGGATTTTTATGGCCAATCACAAAACAGTTTGACAGCGACGCTATCTGGTATTCGTTTCCGATACCGGTCATCGGGCCTCCTTGCGGCACAATGTATTTGAAATCTTTCAACAACTCAAAAATTTCTTCGGCACTCATCGGGTTCGGATAGTTGTTTTCAATCCGGGCGAATTCATGCGCTAACCGCCAGTGCATATCATCGGGAGACTGTTCAAAAATATTCCCGAAAGAATCTTTCATGGCGTATTTGTTAACCCACACCGCTGCGGCCAAATCGTCGTCCTTGAAATATTTTTTACTGGCCGCCAATGCTTCCTCATTGGTGTATGTTTTCCGCTTTGCGGTTTCTTTCTTTTCTTTTACCACTTCTGGTTCTTTTTCTTTTGGACTCATGTTCGTTGTAACAGTATTAGCATTATGCTCAAAAAATGGGAATGGAATGTTCGCCGGTTTTTGAGCAGTATTAAGATTTAGATTCATAATCTGCTATTATTTTAAAAATAGGACACACTTCTTTATTTCCCTCACCTTTTATAAATAAATTTTACGGGTGAAAAGGGAATGCTAAGATACGCCAACTTGAAAAAATAATCGGCCGGATTCAAATTGTTTTATCAACTATGAAATTAACAACGACGCCAAATGCAGGATACAACAAGGTTTAAGCACCCCTCAATAGATATGCACAAAAAAATGTTGAAAAAATAAACAATTTAACAACAATGAAGGCTACAGTTTTCGCAATGTGATAGTTCGCCCCGCAGGCGTTTTTCTACCAATTCCGTAATACGTTCACGTAGTGGAGTTATGGTGATTTTGTCTAATACATCATTCGCAAAACCAAGTTGTTGCAAAAGCAGGGCTTCCTGTCGCCCGATACCCCGCGAACGCATGTAAAAGAAACTGTCTTCATTTAACTGTCCGATCGTAGCTCCGTGCGAACATTTTACATCGTCGGCATAAATCTCCAGTTGCGGCTGGGTAAACATCTTGGCCGTGCGGTCGAGTAGCAAATTATGGTTCGCCTGATAGGCCTCTGTCTTTTGCGCATCCTTTGCCACAAAAATACGTCCGTGAAAACGGCCGATGGCCTTATTCTTCAAGATTCCTTTGAAAAGCTGCCGGCTTTCACAATTCCCGACCAGATGCTGCATAAACACATCGGTAGCAATATGCTGCTCGGTATCGGCCAGAAACAAACCGTTCACATGGCATTGCGCTCCTTTTTCCTGCAGTTTTGTTTGAATATAATTCTCGATTTTCCCGCCATGCAACGTAATCACCGTAATATTCAAGACGCTTCCGGCCAACTGGTAGAGGTTAAAATTAGAGCGGTGTTGCGATTGGTTATGTTCGTTCTGCATCACTAATATTTCCAAATTTGCACCTTCCGCCAAATTAATATCAAAAGTACTTTGGGTATGGAATTCGTCCATCGAAAACGTATGGTCGCAAATAATCAATTTGGCTTGTGCCTTTGCTTTCAGATCGATGATGTTGGAATAAGCAATGGTTGCAGAGCCATTTCCCTGCCGCACATTGATAAGTTGCAACGGATGTTCGAGCACGGTAGAGGGATTCAATGTTATTGAAATCCCCTGTTGCTTTTTACTTCCCGTAATCTGCACTCCTTTTTGAGCAGGCGTGACAGATTCTTCGGCATAACCATTCAGAAGATACAATTTTTGGGCGTCTAAGCCACGGATATCACATTGGAACGTAGTATCCAATGAAGCAGGCGTATATGTTAGCGTTGTTTTGTCCATAATAAATATTGTACGAAGGTACGGAAAAAACTCACAATTTCACAAGACTGGATTCACATTTAGATTTTTATTATTTGCATTGTAGTCATCTTTTATGTAGCATTATTATTCATTTTATCAGTGTTATATTTATACAGTTGGCCCTATTTCAATTTTATCAAGTTTTCAATCTTGCCACTAAAGTATTGTACATTGAAAAAGACCTTATAGCATAGGAAATACAATCCCCTAACGATGCTATTAAGGTCTTTTATCAAAAAAAAGTTGCTACGGATTCGTCTCTCCAACATCCATCAAATCGTCATCAAGAATTCCTGAAAATCGGGTTCCTAGTCCCGGCACGGTATCCGATATTTTTGTCATAACAACATCCGTTGGCACAGAAAAACCATCCGCAGGAATTATTTCTCCCGGCAAGTAAACAAAATCGCCCTCATCATCTTTCAATGTCCAACGAGCTTGAGAGGGAGAAAGCAAGATAAGCAGGCCACTTTGAGTCGTTTTATTTAGTCCTCTATCTTTAAAAAAGATACGCACCTCGTTTGGGTCAATTTGATTTGGATCGACAAATGCGTTAGTTCCCATGATAGCTATAGTCATGTCAAAAGTTTCAAAATTTTCATTTGTAAAAGTAGAAGGAAAATTTTGTACATGACTATAAACTATAACGCCATTTTTTACGTATTTATATCCTCCTATCAGACATTCGGAATAACTAAAGCGAGTAGATTTTATTCCTTTCCGAAGAGCCACCTGAAAGGTGTCCGTTCCCGATACATATTGCCATACGCCAACATATGCATCCAAATTTTTTGTCTGATATACTTTCTGTGTGGGGTTTTGTGCTAAACATGCATGAAACAACAATAAGCCCAGTATGGTATAAACCGTTTTCATACTAATTACAATTTTTATTGATTAATGATTTATTGGTATTAGTGCTATATTTATACAGTTGGCCCTATTCCAATTTTATCAAGTTTTCAATCTTGCCACTAAAGTATTGTACATTGAAAAAGACCTTATAGCATAGGAAATACAATCCCCTAACGATGCTATTAAGGTCTTTTATCAAAAAAAGTTGCTACGGATTCGTCTCTCCAACATCCATCAAATCGTCATCAAGAATTCCTGAAAATCGGGTTCCTAGTCCCGGCACGGTATCCGAAATCTTAGTCAGGATAATATCCTTAGGCACCGACCAGTCGTCATAGACCACTGGTTCCGGATCTCCCTCTAATATTAAAAACATTTGATCGTTCCGGAACTCTATTTTCCAGTGTAGCTGAGCAGGATTACCCGGAATGAGTGTTAAAGTGCCATATCCGATTTTGTCTTTTAGTTTATCATTAAAACTCAGGCCTAGTTCATTCGGGTTTACTTCAGATTCTGTAAATGCCCCATTAGAAGCAGAAATAGGCGTGACTTCATAATTTCGATTTCTTGAACTCGCAATACCTCTTGTGTAATCTGCGATTACTTGTCTATTTTTTACATAACGATGACCGCCATAAACTTGCTCTTTTCTTACATTACCATCCGGATTATAGATTTTCCCTTTTTTTAATAAAATTCGAAATGTATCGGTAGCTGTATGATATTCCCAAACGCCAACATAAGCATCTAAATTTTCAGTATAGAATGTTAGAGTTTGAGCAGACAACAATTTGGCGCTTGCCATCAATAAAATAAATAATATTATATTTTTCATAATCATATTTTTTTAATTACAAGGTTTTGTTGTGATGGTTTTACTATTTGAATTGTATTCAAGCATTTTCCATGCGTCATTACTACTATTTAAGTCTTTTTTCATCATAGATAGTCCTGAATTAGCGATTCTATCTAAAAATATTTGTTCACTTTGCGACCGGTTCATTTTCATATCTTCTTCTAAATCTATTCCCCATTGATTTTTTGGACCAGTGATTTTATTGTTTTTAATAAAATTTTTGAACATTCCCCAATCGCTAATAGTCAGCACGTAGGCTTCTCCTTTATGGGTTACCAAGCCGAACTGGAAAGTAGCCCAATTAGTGCATGTCTGGTTATTGTATATGCTGTACAATATCCAAATGTCACCCGCCGAAAACATTTGCCCGTTAAACACATGGTGCACATGAAACACCCATTCCAATCGGTCGCTGGGACTTAGCTTCACGTTTACACGGTCGGAAAGCCCAGGAACGTACTGAGCGGATCGAACTCCATTCCGGTTTAATTGTATATACGCACTTTCGTTTTTTGAAGAAGAATTCATAGCATCGGCTTTCAAAGTAGTAAGGCTATTATTGGCTGTAGTGTTACCTTTTACTCCCTTCAACTGCCCGCATGGGTCTGTCGAACTACTTTTGAAATAAGCCGTAACACTTGTATTTTTAGTTACGATGAAACTTGTTGAAACAGATTGTGAGAAAATGTCCGGTCCGTCCCATTTTTCAAACACATATCCTGCATTTGGTGTTGCAACAATAGTACAAGTTGCCCCCTCTGTAAAAGTTCCGCCGCCGATAGCCATTCCTCCCGGGCCGGCGTTTACCGTCACGCTATAACGTGTAGGCGGGGTGGTAGAGCCCTCACCTCCGGAACGGCCGCCACCGCCACCGCCGCCGATAACAAGCCCCCCTCCAAATCCGGAACCATCTTCATTTACACATTCCGTCCATCTGTATGTACCGACCACCCGCCAATCCTCACATCCGGTAGTAAATACCACTCCTTTTTCTTCATATCCCCAGCACCATCTAAAATATTCCACTTCAATATGCGTTACACAGCTCATTGCCTTTTGAACAGGGATTGCTGCTGTTTCAATATCAGGGGTAGTCATTGTACTATCGTAACTGATGGTAGCTATTATATCACCATCCTTATAGCGCCAACCGTTGCTAAATCGTCCGTCGAGATAAGTGTAGAACACCACTCCCGAGAAATCTTTTTTCATCTTCTTATAGGCATTCTTACTCAGGTCATAGCCTTTTGTGGCCAGATAATTCGAATCGGCTCTTATATGCATAAATGCAGGTATTCGCTCGCCGCCATCTTTTACTATAATCATTCGGGTAATACAGGATCTTAACTGCGCATCGCTGGCGGTCTTCTCCGAGGCATAGCTTATTTGCCCAAGTGTCTGTAAAGGAATTTCAACCACTTCATCTACTCCTAATTTGGCTTTGTCCCAATTGGGTTTGGCTTTTATAAGGGACTTCTTTTTCCATCTCGCACTGGCAGGTGTCAGTAACGGAATGGAGTCGGTTTGCTGGCCGGGTAAAAAATATTCCTGTTCAAACCTTTCTTTGGCTGCTTGGATTTGTAGCTGAACATCTGAAGAGACCTCTTCTTCAAGAATTACATCTGCCTCTTTATGGCAGGAAAATAATATGAACACAAAAACTGAAAAGAAAAGAAAAAATCCTCCTACACTGTATCGTCCCCTTTTCCTGCTTAAAAAATAAAAATTCTTTTTCATAAGCATACTTTTAAAGGTTATTGTTTCGGGTGTGCGTAAAGTCAAAACATCCTTGCCGGCAAAAAGAAAAATTTTACTAAATACACACAACAAAGATAAATACTATTTTGCAATTAACAAAATAGCGTTAAAATGGCTCTATTAGCAGTCATCTCATGCTCTCCACCATCACTTCCGCAATGTCTTTCACCGGCACCGGCGAATGCTTGGCAAATGTTTTCTTGCAAAGCGGACAGGCGGTAACCAGGCAGTCGGGAGATTCGGATGTCATTCCAATAATAGCTTGTTTCGTAATGTTATCACGAGTTTCAGGCGATAATCCCATAGCGCCGATGCTGCCGCCACAGCAATAGCCGTGTTCACGGTTTTCCGCGGCTTCTATCAATTGCCCTGCTTGTTTTAATAACGTTCGCGGCATTTCGTAGATGCCGCTGCCGCGCCCTAACTCGCAGGGGTCGTGATACACCATGCGCAGGGAAGATTCCTGCAAGTTGATTTTCCGTTCTTCGGCCAAGCGCATAAAATATTGCGTGTGGTGCAACACTTCTATACCCAATTGATATTCTTCTTTGAAAATTTTATAACAAATAGGACACGAAGTTAGCAAGATTTTCGCACCTGAAGCAATGATAAGAGATTTATTTTTATCCGCTAATTGTTGCGCCGCCTCATCGTTTCCGGCCAAGCGTTGCGGACGCCCGCAACAAATACTTCCATCCTTATCGAGGAACTCATATTGCACGCCGGCTTTCGACAACACGGCCGTTACCGCTCTTTTTACGGAAGGTGTGAGATGCGTCATGCAACCGGCGAAATACAAGACTTCCGTTTGTTTCACTGGCTGTTTCGGTAAAAAAGAATAATCCTGTTGTTGCCGGTTTTCCATGCCCGAACGCACGGCCGTGCGGATATCGTTCACCCCGATGTGCACGGGACAAACCTCCTGGCAACGGCCGCATTCCAGACAATGAAACGTGCCGTCCATGGTAATTTCGCCACGCCGGTAATCGCGGAAAAAGTAGGCCGGAATAATATTTTTCTCCGGCGAATTGGCATACACCGGGCAAGCATCGATACACACGCCGCAACGCGGACAGGCATTGATTTGCATCTCGGCAAACGAGTTGACGGTTTTGCCGGTTTTCAATCCCCAGTTTTTGAAAAAAATGAACACCACTTCCGTGAAAATGTGCATGTAGCGCGAGTAGGGCATCGTCACGAAAAAAACGCCCAGCGCCAACGAATAGAGCCACCAGCAAGGATAAGCCAAATTATATAAATCAGGCGATATACTTTCAAAAAAATGCCCTAAGCCATTGGTCAGAAAACTACCGTTCGGATAATTAATGCACGTCAAACTTTCACTCAACAATCGCAAGGGGAAAATGCACCACAGCGAAGCAATCGCCAAGCGGTCGAAAGCGGAGTGTTTCGTGGTGCGCTTCATTCCGAATAACGCTTTGCGAATGCGTTTTGCAAACGCCAGCAACAGGCCGGAAAGCACCAGCAGCAGTAAAAAGTCCATCAGAAAACGGAAAAAGCCCGGCACGGAATAAAATTTATGTTCAATCACCGGATGCCCTTGCACAAAAAATTTCAGGAATATCGGATAGTAAGGCCAGTGAAAATCGGGGCCGTTGTAAAAGCGCGATTCGATAGCGCCTGTTATAATCAACAAAAACCAGCCGAAGGCCAGCGATGCATGCATGTAGCCCAGCACCCTGTTTTGCTTGAACATGCTCACATGCAGTAAACTTTCACGAAATACGTCCTTGATAGCCGTCCACGTTTTACGTGACCAGATATTTTTTTTAATAAGCGTTTTTTCTTCCGGCGACAGATTTTTTATCCAACCGCCATAAATAGCAACCAACTTATAAATAAGGAAAAGCAAGCCCAACGAAAACGGCAATACAAATACATCGAATATCGGCGGATGTTTCATCATAGGGCAAAGGTTTCGATGGCCTGGTGAATAGCGGCAATTACTGCCCGATTATCGACCCCGCGCGGACAGACGAGCTGGCATTTTCCGCAAAACATACATTGTTTCATTGCTTGACGCAATCCTTTTTCTTCGCCGCGGCGAATGAGCAGGTGCAATTGACAAAAGTTGAAATCGGAAAAATTCCCACTGCTGCAAGTAGCCGTGCAACTTCCGCAGGCAATGCAAGTATGGAACGAAGGCACACGCTCCGCCACAAAATGCATTACACGAAAATCATTGGTGTCGTAGTTTATCTGTTGATCTTTGGCTATGGTAAATCCGAACCGGTTCATCTTCTTTCTTATCTTTTCTTTACATACTCCCATGCTTGCAATGCCGCAGCACGCGCATCGGCCAGCGTTTCGGGAATCGATTTTATGCCGGTGCAGGCGCCCGCAAAAAACACGCCTTCCCGTGTCGAAGTATTTGCGTTCAAACAACTATCGGCAGCTTTTAAAAATCCGTCGGCGGCATTTTCCAATCCCAATAAATGCATCATGCGGCGCGTACCTTGCGAAGGGGTTACGCCCACCAGCAATATCATTAAATCGACCGACATTTTCAGCGGTTTTCCGATAAGCGTGTCTTCCACTTTCAACAAAATAGAATGGTCGGGATTCTCGAACGATTCCGACAGGCGCCCACGGATAAATTTCACGCGCTTTTTCTGCGCGTCTAAATAAATTTCTTCGAAATGACGGCCATACATCCGTAAGTCCATATAGAAACAAAAAACGTCGGAATCCGGCAGCAATTCACGGATTTCGACCGCCTGTTTCACACCGGTAATGCAACACAATTTCGAACAATGGATGTTATTGATTTTTTCGTCGCGCGAACCGACACAGTGGATAATGCCCACGCGCTTCGGTACGTTACCTTGATGTGTCCGGACGGTACCAGTCTCCCGTAGCATTTTTTCCAACTCCACCGAAGTGATGACGTTGTCGTAAATGCCATAGCCGTATTCTTCTTTTTTGCCGGCATCAAACGTTTCGAAGCCGGTAGCCAGCAACACGGCTTGCGCCTGTTGCCTGTCGCCGGATGCAAGCGTTATTTCAAAATTATTTGCCGTGCGGGAAATATGGGTAATCCCTGCGTTATAAATAATTTTCGTTTCTTTTGTTTTTTGTTGAAGTAGTTGCAGTACCTCGCTCCCATTCCGGAAATCGGGGAAAAGCTTGTACCAGTTTTTTACATTTCCGCCCGACGCATCCGATGCTTCGAGCACGGTAACCTCCGCCCCAAAACGCGTCAATTCGCCGGCGGCTTCCATGCCTGCCACCCCCGCTCCAATTACAATGATATTTTCTTTCGACATCGGTTAATACACTTTTAAAACGGCCGGTTTCCCCGGCATGCCTAAATTTTCATGCTGAGCTCCTACATATTTTTT
>JAVBOD010000124.1:0-3498 GCA_031551045.1 Bacteroidales bacterium | reverse complement strand
GCTCGCAATGACGAAAACCTGTCAGGGTAGAGCACAAATTTATTGAAATGTATATAAATTATGGATAATACAAAGTATAACGCCTCTTCACAAAGTCCCCCTTTGGGGAAGTCGGGTGGGGCTGTCTGTTCTGTTCAGCTCATCGACGACCACAAAATGTTTGTGGAAGGCATCGAAAAGATTATCAACGACTCGGGTATTGCCAAAGTCATTGGAAAAGCCCATACGGCACGCGCATGTTGGGAAATGCTTGCTACGGAACAAGCCGATGTGTTGCTGCTTGATATTCATTTGCCCGACGGAAACGGCATTGAACTTTGTCCGCAAATCAAAGTAAAATATCCGCAAATTAAAATTTTAGCACTGACCAGTTTTTCCGAACATGCCGTAGTGAAGCGTATGTTGGGCAACGGCGCCGATGGTTATATTCTGAAAAATGCGCTGAGCGAAGAATTTTTAGAAGGGATAGAAGTGGTGGCATCGGGCAACACATTTTTGTGCGACGAAGTTAATTTGTTGCTCAAAAAACAAGCAGACACTGCCGTGTTGCTCACTCGCCGCGAACAAGAACTGTTGCGGCTGATTACCGAAGGTTATATCAACTCCGAAATTGCCGAAAAAATGATTATCAGTGTAGAGACCGTTAAAAATTACCGCAAAAATCTGTTGGCTAAATTAGACGCCCGCAACACCGCGGCATTAGTAAAAATTGCGTTGGAGCAAAAGTTAGTGTAAATATCTTATTTTATAAAAAGCAAGCCTGACGAGCTTATAAAAATTCGTCAGGCTTAACGGATACAAGAGCAAAATCTTTTTCTATAGTACAAAACTATACACCAAGAATGCAGCCGCAAACGTCAAGATGGCATATAACTCCGGAAATACAACCAGAATCATTGATTGGCCAAACACGTCGCGGCCATTGCTCATTTCTACAATAGCGTTCGATGCAATTTTTGCCTGATAAATGGCGGAGAAATAACCCACCAATCCCAAAGCAGCGCCTGCGGCAAAAATTAAAATTCCCTGCATATAAGTGATAGCTGCCATTTCTTGCAATTTCAGAAGAAAAAGGAAGAATGCACCAAAGCCGTAGAGGCCTTGCGTAGAAGGCAATGCCGAAAGAATAAGCCCTTTCCCGAACATATCGGGATTTTTTTTCAGGCTTCCAATCAGGGCATTCGCCGCATTCGTCACACCAATCGCACTTCCAATACACGAAAACGCTAACATAAGCGCTACGCCAAGCATCGCTAAAATAAAAGGCCAAGTAAGTAAAGTTTCCATATCATTATGTTTTTAAAAATTCAATATATAAAAATTATTGTTGTTTTTTCAGCGGTTTGTAAATCCGTCCTCCTCCCGTAAAACCTACGTTTTTGTAGAATTCGACAAAAGTCAAACGCATGGGGTGCACAAAGGCACCCAAAGACGAAAGTCCCAATACGGCGATATGTCCCACGACGAATACAATACCTCCCAACACGTATCCCACGTATGGAACGCTCCACACCATGAGGCCGACGGTGTTTACTACAAATCCTAAAATACCTCCGGCGGTACCCAAGCCGAACAAACGAATGTACGACAACAAATCGCCGAACACGCCGGTAATATCATAAAATGAAACAAGGCCTTTTCCAAGACGGGTGAATACATTTTTCGACAAGGAGGTAAAAAACAAAATCAATGCAATACTAAGGTAGAGCAGCACAGTAATTAAAAGAGAAGGAATCGGCAAGTGAATGATAGAGCGGCCAATCCACAGTGCGGCATCAATCAGTAACAGCGCCCAACCAAGCGGCGCCAGTCCGTGTTGGAAACCGTTGCGCTTCATGCTATCAAATGCATGTATCAACTTGGCAAAAATAATTTGGAATCCGCCAAGGCCAAGTGCAAACCAAAACATCTGTAAATCGTCGAAAAACATTCCTTCTATATGGAACAGTTCGCCGAGTTTCATGCCGAAAAAAGTTCCGGAAACCAATGGCATAATTACGCTTCCGAGCCCTAAAAATTGCACCATGCTGAACACGGATTTCATTTTAGGCATTCTCCATTTAGCGATAGCGCCTGCTAAAATCAACACCAATCCGTAGCCAAGGTCGCCCAAACAGAAGCCAAAAAACAGCATGTAGAAGGGTGAGAAATAAGCCGTCACATCCAACTCGTTATAGAGTGGCGGCATATACATATCGCCAATGGGTTCGAACAAACGCGCAAAGCGATTATTTTTTAATTGCACCGGAGGGTTATCATCAATTGTTGCGGCTTCGGTTATATATACCACACTTTCTTTTTCCAAGAATTCATCCAGCACTCGTTGTTGAGGTTGCGGTACAAAAGCCGTTACCACTACCAATATATCTTCTACCGCCGGCTCCGTTCCTTTTCCCGCGAGATACAAGTCCAGTTGCGCCGTCAATTCCGCACGACGAGCCGATAATTGCTCTTTCAGCAAAGCATATTTTTCTAATTTTTGGTGAATGGTATTCAGGTGCTGTTCTACGTTTTCCAACTCCGCTTCCAGCAATTCCACCGAAGTCGAGGGATATTTTACCTCGTGCAACGGAAAATCGAACAACACGCCGTCTTGCTCCAGTACTACAAAATAACGAGAGTCCTTAGTTGTGTTGAGTATCGCCATGGGATATTCCTGTTCCCACTCCGGGTTGTATTTTTTCTCCGGCACCACATAAAAATGAGGCTTCAGATGCAGGCGTTCCAATTGCTCCAGCGAAGTCCTCCTCCACGTCTGCCAAGGGCGCGCCAGTTCCACATCCACCAGCAGTTTCGCTTTGCGGAGCATCGTTTGTTCCTTTTCTTCGAGCAATTCTTCGGTGCGCTGTAAAATATGTTCCGCGGTATAACTGCGATTCGCCGTTTCGGGATGCTCGATTTTTATTTTAGCAAGTTGCTTAAAGGCTAAATGGTAGCGCGCAATTTCTTCCAGTAATTTCGTCGAATGTTCGTCCACCGGCTTGTTGCTACGCCGCGTATCGACAATACCGAGCTCCTGCAGCTTTTCCAAGAAATCCGCCAGCTCGGTATTGTGCAACACAAAATCATATTTCATCATGGGAACAATCATGCCACTGCCTCCTCCTGTTGCCGTTGTTTCACAATTTTCTGCGCCGCTTTCGAAAGATTTTCCTCATCTTCCATGAAGCGTTTTATCTTCCGGATGGCTTCTTCATAGCCGGGAATCTGCACTTTTTCGTAAAGATTTACTTTCTGTGTGGTTTTCTTACGGGCGCCGTCCAGTATCTGCATTTTCGCCGTATAAAATTCGCTCTCGATGCCAACCGTTGCAAGCCCTTTCAATATCTGCAAGCCTTCGGCATACCAAAAAGGAGCGGCAAATAGATTATAGGCACGTTCTTCAAACAAGATTCTTTTCAGCACCGGAACGCGCACTCCGGCGACTTTCACCACGTCCATTTCCACGTCTTGAATTTTCAACAAATCGTGCGGAAATTCGTTCCACAAGCCGGCCAT